>JAQTNG010000218.1 GCA_028714015.1 Elusimicrobiota bacterium
TCGCTCGTCGGTGGACTGCTCAGCCCGCACAAGACGTAGCCCGCCGCCATGAACGCGCGCCTCGATGCCGCGTTCTCGTGCTTGATGCTCGCGTAGACCGCCGCCTCGTTAGGCCAGCGCCGCAGGATTTCCGCCGTTACGGCCTCGATCAGCGGGCAGGCGAGCCGCGCCCGGCGGTGCTCCGGCGCGACGGTCACGCCGATCCAGAGCCGCCCATCAGCCCCGCGCTTGACCTGCCCCAAGCCGACCCGGGCGCCCGCGTAGGAGGCCACCCACGCGCTGCCAGCGCCCCGGTGGCGCCTGATCCAGGCGAGGTGGCCCCGGAGGGTCGGCGGCGTTGGGTCGTGGCTCATGGCCCGCGTCACGGCGTCCTGCGCCAATCGCAACGCGAAGCGCCAGTCTCGCCAGCCAAGCGGGCGGAGCGTCAGGTTCACGTTAGGACCGGTCGCATACGGATACGGAGCGTTACTTCATCCGTCCCGACGCCCTTGTCGGTATCGAGCACCAAGTACTCACCGCGCATAATCGCGTCGGCGTACATTCGGAGCTCAGCGACCGCTACGTGGTCGATCACTTGCGGGCCGAGACACTTCGGACAGGCGCAGCCATCGGCCACGATAACGCCGTGCTTAGCACAGCGAACCTCGACGGCCCCGCTAACATGAACGGTCACGCTCCGAAGTTCGCTCATCGGTCCTCCGCTTGGATGAACGCCACCGTTGCGGCGCACATCGTCAGCGCGGCGAAGGCGATCCGAAACCAGAGCGGGAGGTTCGGCTGCTTGGTCACGAGTACCGTAATCGCCCCGGCGTTGAAGGCCCACGCCGCAAGGAGCGCGAACAACCGCCGCCACCTCATCGGTCCTCGATCAGTTTGAAGGCGTCGAACCCGTACTGCACATCGCTCCGAATCAGTTGGAAGATGCGCCCGACATCACCGCTCTCGATGCTGACCTTGATCCCGCGCCCCTCCGCGACGCCGATCCAATACTCCAAGCACGGCCGCGCGCTCAACGGCTCCCCGCCCGCCTGGAAATCCAGCCCCACGAGCCGAATCTCCGCGAAGCCTTCGAGAATGGCGAGGGCGAGCATATAGTCGAAGCTGCCCGCGTGGTAGGCGCCGTGCGGAACAAGCGCCTCAACATCCTTGAGCGGGTAGACGACCGCCTTCGGGATCCGCCAGTCCTTGCCCGTCAGGTAGAGCCGGACGCGGGCCGCGACCTCGATCAACTCCTCCGTCGGTTCCCGCCAGCCGTCCTGCCCGAGGCTCTTGCCCTTGGCGTGGAGCTCGAACCAGCGCGTAAACCGGCGAACCCCGGTCTGCCGGTAGAGGCCGTTGCAGGACCACAACTCCCAGGTCGGGTCGTTCCACGGAACCGTCTGCCAGTACTTCGTGACGAAGCCGAGGATGCAGACCTTGGTCTGGCCCGTGATCGTGCGCTGCGGGATCGGCTCCTTGCTCTCGGCCTGCTCGACGGCATCCAAGGCGTCGTAGATGCGCCAGAAGGTGGCGCGCTCCTCCTTGGAGAAACCCGCCATCACCTTCCGGCGAGCGGTCTCGCGGGGATCAAGGATGCCTTTCGATAGCCCGCTCACGGCAACTCGTCCGGTACGAGGGCGAGCCGCCGCTTGAGGTCCGCCACGCCGAGCCAGCGCGTATTCGTATCGCTCGAATACTGCCAGTCCGCGGGGAACGGCCCGGGATCGCGGACGATCCCGGGGCGCCAGGGATGCGGCTCTGGCGCGACGATGTAGTGCCCATCGGCTAGCGACGTCAGCCCGATCTCCGGCTCGCTCAACAGGCTTTCGTGCAGCTTCTCCCCGCCCGAGCGTCGGCCCGTGACTGCGTAGGGCGCATCCTTCCCTGCAATCGCCTGCAGCAAGTGCTTGACCCGGAAACTCGGCAGGACGGGGACGACGGTATCCCCCGCCAAGACAACGCCCTTGGGGTTGGCGGCGAACATGACGAGCTGCACGGCTTCATCGAGCGTGAGCCAGAAGCGGGTCATTCGCTCATCGGTCAAAGAGAGTGGGAGGCCGTTCGCCACCGCATTGCGCCAGGTGTGGATCACCGACCCACGGCTGCCCGCGACGTTGCCGTACCGCACGGCGACGAGTTCCGTCCCCTGCGGCGCCCCGTAGGTATTCGCGCCGATCACGAGCCGCTCGGCCATGAACTTCGAGGCGCCGTAGTGCGTGGTCGGGGCTACGGATTTGTCGCTCGAAATGAAGACAACCCGCTTGACGCGGCTCTGGATGGCGGCGAGGCAGACGCGCCAGGTGCCGTCCACGTTGGTCTTGAGCACTTCGGACGGGTTGTACGCGATCGCGTCAACGCGCTTCAAGGCGGCGGCGTGAATGACGATATCGACGCCGCGCATCGCCATGCTTAGGGCCTCGATATCCCGCACGTCCGTCAAGAAAAAGCGAACCCGCCCGCCGTTGACATCCGCTTCGCTCCCGAGCGCCGCGGCCATCCGCGCCTGCTTGAGTTCGTCTCTCGATGCCACACAGACGCGCGTGACGTCGGGCCGCGTGAGGAGATGCCGGACGATGGCCTGGCCCGCAGACCCCGTCCCACCTGTCACGAGCCAGGAACTCACGCTGGCGTGCTCTCGGTCGTGAACAGCGGCCTATCCTTCGGGCCGATAACGATATGTTGCCTGAGCGCCGTAAGGATGCTGGCAACGTGCGGCAGGAGCACGGCGTCCCCGCGCTCTAGGCGTAGCACGGTCGTGCCTGAGACGCCGCTCTGCCGGGCGAGTTCGCGTTGGCTCCAGCCGCGCTCGGTGCGCAGCGTGCGGATGAAGCGGCCGAGCTTCTTGGTATAGGCGGTCCGGGGAATCGGGCGGGGCGTCACAGGTTGGGGTCAGGGCTCGGTGTCGGCGACTGTGCCTCGCGCATCGCCCAGAAGGCGAAGCAGCCCCAGTTGCAGAAATCCCGCTTGAGGTGCTTGGCCTCGATACCACGGACCGTCACGAACAACGCGCGCTTCGAGCCTAGCGCGATCTTCACGCCGCACGCATCGCAGGTCACGTCTCCGGGGAGCTTGCCCATAGGCGCTACGAAGATAAAGCGGGCCCGCGCCGCGTCAAGAGCGAACTTACAAGTCGTCCGTCGTCCAGCGCCGGCCCGCCGCGCCCCCGAGGTCCGCGAACGGCGGCCCCTGGTCGATCAGGATCGGCTCCGCCACCTCGCCCGGGCGCTGCTGTAGCCAGCAGGAGTAGGCGAGCCCGAGCGCGATCACGCCGTCATCGTGCATCCCCTCCGGGGCGGAGTAGCGCACGGCGCGGCCCGTATAGGTGAACTCGAAACTATCGAGCTCGGTAAAGAGTACGTCGCCGCAACGCCGCGTCTCCGCATCCCAGCGCGGATCTTCCGGCGTCGGGTCGATGAGGCCGATCGTATGCTGCTGGAGGCCAACCGCGAGCCGCTCCATCAGCTCCTGTTTGCTCGGGCTGCTAATGACGAACGGGACGAAGCTCCCGCCGCCCGGTGTCCGACTGATCGCGTCGAAGATTGGGTCGCCCAAACCCGTAGCGTCGATCCACGCCGGCTTGCCGTTCGTCTCCCGGATAATGCGCGCCATCGTTTCCGGCCACGGCACCTGGCGCCATTGCGCGGCACGGCAGACGGAAGCGTTGAGGTCAAGCCCGACGCCGAACGTATAGTCATCCGCCTTCCCGAGATCCCAACCCCAGACAACGGCTTCGCCGATTTCATCCTCCGGCCCGAGTTGGCATTCGACCAAGTGCTCATGGCCGAAGGGCGTACCCGCCGACTCGCTCGCCTCCGCCTCGTAGAGTTCCCGGAACGCGATCTCCGGCATCGTCCGTTTCGCGCCCTCGATTTCCGCGAGCGGGACGAGCTTCGCCGCGACCGCATCGCGCCAGGTGAGGTGGAAGTACGCAAGCTCACGCTCGCTCGGGTCGGCGGCCATCATTTCCAGCGCCTGCTGGCCAAGTTTGTAGTGCCACGTCCCCCGGCCCTTGGGATGGCCGATGGCGCGGACGGGAGCTCCGGTTGCCGTAATCGTCGAGCGTAGTGCGATCCAAGCTTCCGCCCGGCACCGTGGCGCCTCATCAACGATCGCGGCCCAGACGTCTTCACCGTAGAGGAGGTCCGGCTCCTCCGCCGTCTTGAACCAGAGGACCGCACCGTTCGGAAGCTTGAGCGTCAACTCGCTATCGTTCGGGAGGACCGGCCCACCCGCGCCGCCAACCATTCGCGCCTGCTTCTGGATGCCGGACCACTGGAGCGAGGTCTTGTAGCGTTCGTAGACCATCTTCGCTTGGCCGCGGCTCGGCGCCAGCCACCAGAACGAACGCCCGGGCTTCCCGTGCCGGAGCGCCTGTTCAAGGAACCAGATCATGCTTCCGGCCGTCTTGCCGCTCTTCGTCGAGGCTTCGATGATGACGATGCGGTGGGGCGCGAACAACGCCTCGCGCTGCTTCGGGTACATCCAGGGGCGGTGATACGTGAGGCTGCGGCTAGTCCTTGGCTCCACGGTCCTTGGCGCCGCTCAACTTGAGGGTAAACTCGACCGGCCCATCGCCCGCGTCGAGCCCGAGCCGCTGCTTGTAGAGCGCAAGGTGCTCACCGAGCATCCGCGCCGCGGCCGGCTTGTCCCAGAGCCGGAACTCGACATCATGGATCGTCTCCGACTCCCCGTCCTTGCGGGTAAACGTCCGCGTCTTGTGCTTGACACTGGAGACCGCGCGCCACGCCCACTCCGGCGCGTCCTTCGCCAATGTTAGCACGCCGTTATCATCGACCTCGAAATACCGTACATCGCTATTGAGGATCTTGAGCAATTCACCGAGTACCACGTCGGCCGTAACCTCAACGCGCGCCGTCGCTTTGCGCTCACCCTCCGCAATCCAGGCGGCCACGTTAGCGTCCGTTAGCAGCCGGGAAGCTGTTACGCGAGCTGAGCCAGGGGCGTAGCCAGCCCGGATCGCGGCCTGCGCGCCGTTGTGATCGATGAGATACTCTTGGGCGAAGCGGCGGCGCTTGTTCTTGTTCGCGGGCGGTTTGGGCATCAGCGGGCTCGGGGCGGCATATGGACGCCAAGTTGCCGCATTGGACGGCGAGGCGCAAGGCTCACGGGGCTCTCCCGCAGATATGCCACGTCGCATCTTTGCCGAGTTTCCACGCCTGCCAAGCCGTCCAGCAGCCGCCCGACTTAACGTGTGGTGGCTTCCGCTCGCGGCAGTGATAGCAGGATTCAAAGCGCATCCCGCTGAACGTATCGGGGAGCTGCGCGACCACAACGACAAGCACGATATCCGAGTCGCGGGCGATGGCAAGATTCCGCGGCTTGAACCCCCCCTCCCAGCAAAGCACCTTCGGCGCGTGGATGATCTTCTTGCGCCCTAAGCTATCGGCTTCCTCCTCGGCCCAGATATCTACGCCGCCGAGGTGACAGTGGCCGCTCACGAGTACGCGATCCGGCGACTCTAGCATGGCGCGGATAACCCGGCGCGCTTCGGCCTCCGTCTCGGGCGTGAACTTCGCTGCCTCATGCCCGACGATGCCGACATTCACGGCCGGACGTAGGTCGGGCGCCGCAAACGCCAGACGCGCACGGGCCGCGCGTGGCACTCCGCCCGCGCCGACGGCCGCCAGCCCAACGCTTCCCACGTTGGCGGTTCCCCGTAGTGCCAGAGCGCGCCGAGGAAGCGCCGGTCCGCCGTCGTCGCGGGGCCGAGGCGGTCGAGCCACCAGTGGGCCTCGTCCGTCGTCACTTCCTTGCCATCCGCCGCGTACTGCTCCAGCCAGACACGCAGGGAAGCCAACGTAGCAGCCTGGCGGGCGGCGTGGGCCACGATCTCCCCACCAGCGAGGGCTTGCCCGACCTCCCGGCTTCGGGCGCGTTCCAGGGGCGTCGGGAGCCACCAGAGGTCAGGTTGGATGACGGCGCTCACGCTTCCGCCTCGACAGGTTCAGCCTCGGCGTTGAATTCAAGGGCCGCTTGCTCGTCCCGCGGCGCCAAGGCTAGTCGCACGTTCTTGACCGCTTGGCGATAGTAGGACGGCTTAAGCTCGATACCAATGCCGCGCCGTCCGGCGCACACCGCACCGTAGACTTCCGATCCCACACCCATAAACGGCGTGAGCACGGTTTCCCCGGGATTGGACCACAGCACAAGACAGCGGTCAATTACGTCGAGCTGGAGCGGGTGGACGTGCTTCTCGTCCTCCGAGTCCCGCGCCTCGCGGTAGGGGAGCACGCGGTCCAGGCGTACGTCATCCCAGAACGCCGAGGCGTACTGCCGCCAAATCCAATGCGAATAGCGGTTCTCGATCTGGTTGCCCGTCCAGCCCTTGTAGCGGAGCAGGTCCGCCGGAATCTGGCGCTCGCCGGCGTACTCGGTGAGTCCGTGCGGGTGGACAATCGGCACCGGATTCTTGCCGTGCTTGCGGAACAGCAACAAGTAGTCGGCCGACGCCACGGTGCAGCGTGACGAGTCGTCCACGATGGACTTGTGCGCGAGCGCCTTGGTCATCGTCCGGTTGCGGACGGTTAGCGGCTCTTTCCAGACATGGTAGCGCGCGGCGTAGTCGAACCCGAGCCGCGTATGTAGCCGGATGATGTCGCCCGGGAAGTCCATGAGCGCATCGCAACCCGTGTTGCCCATCGGCACGTCCATGCAGTGAACGGCCGTCAGCCG
>JAQTNG010000219.1 GCA_028714015.1 Elusimicrobiota bacterium
CGTGGGCCTTGGGAGGCTCGGCCGGGTAGGGCGGCTCGATGTAGGGCGGCGGCGGCGGCGGGGCGTCGTTCGTGTAGGAGGCGCTGGCGGGCGGCGGCACGGGCGTCTTGAACTCGGGCACCGACAGGACCCTGTTCACGACGGGTTCGGCGGCCGGCGACGCCGGAAGCTCGGGCGCGGGCGGCGCGGCTTCCGGCGCCGGCGGAGGCGGCGGGAGCGGCCGGGCGGCGCGCGGAGCGGGAAGGGCGGCGGCTTTCATCATCTCGGGCGAGGGGCATAGGCGGTTGAGGTCCTCCTCCAGGCGCCGGATGACGCCCAAAGCCTTGGCCAGGGAGAGCTCCTTGTCGGACAGGTCGCGGGACAGCTTGTCCACGAGGCGGTTGCGGATGCCGAGGTCGTTCTCGGTTTCCTGGACGCGGCGCTTGGCGCCGTCGAGGTCCCCCCTCATGCGCTCGAAGGCCGCGCGGAGCTCGTTGAGCTGGCTCTCGCGCGCGGTCAGGTTGGTCTGGAGCTGCGCCAACGCGGCGTGGTCTTTCTTTTGGGACTCCTCGAGCTCGGCGATGCGCGGGATGCGTATCTCCAGCATGGTCGCGGTCTCCCGGGCCGAGGAGAGCTCCGTCTTGAGGGCGGAGATCTGGCGCTGGAGCGAGATGATGAGCGATTTCTCGTCGCGCCGGGTCTCCAGCTCCTTCATCAGGTCGGCGACATGGGAGAACAGCCGCGTGCTCGCGGTGTCGAGGAGCGAGTCCACCTCGTTCGAGGTCGGCGGGGCGCCGAGGGGCGCGGAGGGCGCGGTCCGGGATTGATGCGCCTCGAGGGCGCGGACGATGTCGTCGAACTCGCCGGCGCGGCGCCAGTTCTTTTCGGCGATCTCCCCCTCTCCGGGGCAGACGAGAGTGGTCATCGTGAAGCCGGGAAGGGCCGCGAGCGCTTCGGGCTCGTAGCTGCCGGGGACTTCCCCCTTCATGTAGGTCCAGTATTTCATCGGTTCTCTCCGGGAGGCGTGTCCGAGAACGACTCTTGGATGCGGTGGAATTTGGCGAGGAACTCGCGCATCTCCGCGCGCAGAATCTGGACGTCCTGGTCGGTCAGGACCTTGGCCTGCAGCAGGCGCTCGTGCGAGGCCGCGGCCTGGCGGCGCAGCTCGCCGATGCTACCGGCAAGTTCCGCTCCCTTGGAGCGAGTAGCCGCCAGCTCGGACTCCTGATCGTTGAGCCGCCGGCGCGCCTCGAGCAGCGCCTTCTCGCAGTCGGCGCGGCGCTCGCGCTCGAGCGCCAGGTCGGATTCGCGGGCGAGCTCTCGCGCCTCGCGGCGGGCGAGCTCGGCGCGGGCGCTCTCGAGCTCGCCGGTCAGCCGCGCGTTGTCCAGCTCGATCGAGCGGCGCGCGGAATCCGATTCCAGGGCCGCGCCTTCATAGGAGGAGGCCGCCTCGGCGAGGCGGCGTTCGAACTCGCCGGCGAGCCCGGCCAAGGTGTCGAGCTTGGCGCGCAGGACTTCGTTTTCACGGGCCAAGGTCTCGACACGGACGTCCCCTCCCTTTCGGGGGCGAGGGGCGTCGGGGGCTTTCTCGGCGGCGCTCGCGAAATCGCGGACCGGGGCGAGGCGGGGATAGCCCTGCCAGCTCAGGTTCCCCAGCCAGTCGTTCGAATCGTCGTTTGTCGGCATGCTTATTAAGGATAAACCGTCCCTGTTACATTTTCAAGGCTATTCGCCGGATTCCTGAAGCGCGCGAACTCCCCCCCAGGTCCATATTATCGATAACAATTGCGTAATCCGGGATCGGCCCGGGCGGGCTATGCTAGTGGCGTGACGAAAACGCTCGTCTTGGCGGCACTGTGCGCGACGGCGGCCTACGCGGGCTCGGCGGGAGAGGGCGAGCACGCGGCGCGCCTCGAAGCCCGCGTGGAGGCGGCGCTCGAGCGCATGCTCGGCCCGGGCCGCGCCGCGGCGACGGTCGAGGTGCGGGGCGAGCGCGTGACCAAGCGCGAGCAGTCCGAGATTCCTGGAGCCGGCGAGGAGACGCTTCATGAGGGCGCGTTCGCGGTCAGCGGCGTGCGCGCCCGGCTCGTGCTGGACAAAAGCCTGGGCGAGGGCGCCGTCGCGGAGGCCGTGCGCGTGACGGGCGAGATCCTCGCGCTCGACCGGGCCCGGGGCGACGAGTTGACCGTCCTGCGGACCTCGTTCCTGCCTTCCTGGCGGGCCGCGTTCTCCCGTCCCCGCGACGCGCGCGACCTGGCGCTTCTCTGCCTGGCCGCCGCGGCCGTGATGCTGGCGGCCGGGCTGATCGGCCGCGCGGCGACGCGCTCCGCGGCCGCCTTGGCGGAGGCGATCGCGAATCGGCGCGCCGCGGCGCCCGAGCCCCCGTCCCGGGTCCCCCCGGCGGCGCTTCCCGCGAGGCGGATCTCGCCGCTTCCACCCCTCGAGAAGGGCGGACGAGGCTCGTGAGCAAGCGCTACGACGAGGGACGGCGCGGACTCGAAGCCGCCTCTCAGGCGCTTTCCCGCCTGCGCCGCGAAAGCGGCGCGGAGGAGGGCGCGCACGAGGCCGACGCCTCGGCCGCCGCCGGCCTGCGCGCGGCGCTCGACGCCTCTCGCCGCTCCCTGGAGGAGAAGGCCCGCGAGCTCGAGTCGGCGCGGGCGCGCGTGCGGGAGCTGGAGCGCGAGCGCGAGGAGCTGCTCGACCGCTGCGCGGGCGAGCGCCCCGATCCCGGCCTCGCCGAGCGCGCCGAGCGCGCCGAGGCCGAAATGATGAAGGCGAAGCAGGCCGCCGCCGCGGAGGCCGCCGTGATGAACGGGCGGCTGTCGATCCAGCAGGCGGAGTTCGTGCGTCTGAACGCGCTGCGCCGCAAGGCCGAGGAGGCCGTCGAGCAGAGCGAGCTGACGCGGCGCGAGGTCGAGGAGGCGCTGCGCCGCGACCTGCGCTCGGTCCACTCCGAGCTCGACCGCGCCGCGGCCGAGGCGGGCGCGCGCGAGGCGCGCGCCCAAAGCGACATCTCGGGCCTGACGCGGCGGCTCGAGGCGGCGCTCACCCGCACCGAGGCTCTGTCCCGGGAGCAGCAGGCCGAGCGCGAACGCTGGCGCGCGGAGCGCGCGCGGCTGGCCGGCACGCTTCAGCGCTCCTCGGCCGTGCACATCTCCCTTCGCCGCGAGCTCGCGGACCTGCGCCGCGGCCTGGACCTGGGCGTCGAGGAGCTCTCCCGCCGGCTGACCGCGTCCGAGGCCGAGCTGGCGAAGGCCCGCGGCGGCCAGGACGGGCGCGTCGAGGAGCTCTCCCGCCGCCTGGCCGAATACGAGGCCGAGAGGTCGAAGGAACGCGGCGCCCAGGACGCGCGCACCGGGGATCTGTCCCGCCGTTTGGCCGCGTCCGAGGAGGAGGCGTCGAAGGCCCGCGTCGCCGAGGAGATCGCCAAGCGCCTGGCCGCGTCCGAGGCCGAGCTGTCGAAGGCCCGCGCGGCTCAGGGCGCGCACGCCGAGCAGCTCACCCGCCGTTTGGCGGCGACGCTCGTCGCGCGCCTCAAGCCCGGAGCGGCCGCGGCCTACGAGCGCCTGCGCGAGCTGTCGGCCATCGTCCCCCTTTCCGACGCCGAGAACTCCGCCCTTCGCCGCGCCGCCTCCGCCCTGGCGGGCCTGAGCGACGCCGTCGGCGTCGTCGAGCGCTACCTCGACGACGGCCCGGGAGGCGAGGCGGGGCCGCTGGCGCCGCCGCTGGAGCGCGCGGCCGGGGATTGGGAGGCGGCGCTGCATCGCAAGGGCTGCCTGCTCCGCCTGAAGCTCGAGAAGAACGTGGGCGCCGCCGTGTTCGATCCCGCGGACCTTCGCCTCGCGCTCGACCAGCTTCTCCGGCGCGCCTTCGAGACGCTTCCTTCGCGCTGCCATCTCGAGCTCTCCGCCCGCCGCGTCGGCAAGACGGTCGAGGTGGTCCTGGAGGACGACGGGCCGGGGATGTCCTCGCGCGAGGCGGCCGCCGCCTTCGATCCGGGCCCGGGCGCCAAGGGGCTGGCCTTGCCTCTGGCGCGGCGCGTGCTGCGGCGCTGGGGCGGCGACGCGCGCCTCGAGAAGTCCCCCGCCGGCAGCGGACGCCTGATACTGACCTTCCTGGCCGCCTAGTCTTCCTTGGACATCGCCCTCAGGCGATCGAGGACGGCCTCCCGGCCGCAGGGCGCGGCGAGGCAGCCGCGCGCGATCTCGCGCGAATCGCCCAGCGGCGGCAGGAAATCCACCTTCTGGTAGTCCTTCACGGCCTCGTCGCGGCGCCCCAATACGTCGAGCGTCTGGCCGCGCAGAAGGCGGAGCAAGGTCCGGAAGCTGTCCGGCTTATCCTTTGAAGTCGAATCGAGCGCGTGGTCGAGCCAGACGAGCGTGCGCTCCATGTCCGCCTTCGCAAGGCAGTCGGCGCCGGAGAGGCCGCACACCAAGGTCAGCCACTTGTGGCGGAAGGCCTTCGGGTCGGCGGCGATGGCCGTGTGGAGCTCCCGGCCGAGCGCGAGGGATCCGTCCCAGTCGCCGAGGCGGTGGCGAAGCAGCGCCTCGAGGAATACGAAGTAGGGGCTGCCCGGAAAATCCTTGCGGAGCTGCAAGATGACGGCCAGGGCTCGCGCGTCGTCGTGCAGGTCGATGATGTAGATCGAGGACAGCATCTGCGCCGCCTGGCGCCGCGCGAAGCGGGACTTGTCCGCCGCGCGCTGGATGCGCTCGAGTCCGCGCTTCTCGTCGCCGCGCAGGCCGAACAGGATTCCGAGCTTGGCGATGCCGGTCAGATGGGCGGCCTGATAGTCGAACACGCCGAGGCCGAGATACACGTCCTCGTACCCGTCGTCGAGCTTCACGCACTTCTTGAGGTGCTTCATGGCCTTCTTGCCGTCGAAGTAGGCGTCGAGCCACCTGCCCTTCATGAGGTTCCACTGGCCGCGGGTCCCGAGGGTCATGCCGGAGACGAAGTATCCGTCCAGCTTCGTCTGCTTGTCTTTGGAGTCGATGTAGGCTTCGGCCTTGCGCACGCCGGCCTCGACGTCCTGCTCGAAGAGCCCCTGCAAGGTCGGCGTATCCTTGAACAGGCCGTACTCCTGGGAGGCCTGCCACCAGATCGCGCCGGCCTCGAAGAGGTAGCCGAAGGGGTTGTCGGGCTCGAGCTCGATGAGCTTGCGCGAGGCGCGGCGCGCCTTCGCGTAGTCGAGGCTGTAAAGCGCGGTCAGGCCCTCGTCGAGCTGGGCCTCGGCGGCGGGCGACGTGCGGGCGCCGCCCGCGTAAACCGATACGGGCGCGAGCGCGATCAGCAGCGCGAGCAAGCTAGTTCGCATAGATGCGGTCGCCCGAGCCTCCCTTGGGGTTTTTCCGGCGCGGGGCCTTCTTCGTCTTCAGCGCCGGAGCGGCCTTCGGCTCCGGCTTCTCGAGCGCGTCGACGCGCGCGCAGGCCGGGGGCAGTCCGAGGCCGCAGGCCTGGCGGTGGTCGGCGAGCGCCGAGTCCCGGCTCTTAAGAGCTTCGTTCGCGAGCCCGCGGCGAAAATAGGCGTCGGCGAGCGTCAATCGAGCGGCGTCCTGGCCGCGCTTGACCGCGCCCGTGCGGCGGCGGTCGTCGAGGGCGCGCTCGAGGTCGGGCAGGGCCCGGCTCAGGTCCCGGTGGGCGGCCTCCCAGTCGCCGAGCGCGGAGTAGGCGCGCGAGCGCCAGGTCAGGATTTCGGCCCGCCGCTTCTGCGGCCGCTGCGCGGCGGCGGAAAGGGAGGCCAGCGCTTCCCGATAGCGGCGCGTCGACAGGAACGCGCGGCCGTCGCCGAGGCTCGGCCGCGGGTCTTCTCCGTCGAGGAACCTCGCGGCCTTGGCGAAGGCGGCTCGCGCCTCCCGGTCGGACTTCGGCGCGCGCTGGACGAGGCGCGCCTCGCCGAGCGCCAGCCAGCCCTCGCCGTCGTCGGGCCGGGTCGAGAGGTACTCGAGCGCGTCGCGCTCGGCCCCGGCCCCGCGCCCGAGCGCCGCGCGGGCGCGGGCGCGCATGAGCAAAGCGCGCTCGTTGCGGGCGTCGATCTCGAGGGCCTTCGTGAGGTCCTCCTCGGCCGCCGGGTCGTCGAACAGCGCGGCCTCCCCCTCCGCGCGCGCGAAGTGCGCGTGGGCCAGGAGCGGGCGGCCGTCCTCCGGCATCCAGGCGCGCAGCGCGCGCGTCGCGAACTCCACGCGCTCCGGATCGGAGGCGCTTCGCGCCTCGGCCTTATGCAGCTGCTCGACGAACGGCGTCAGCGCCCGCGCGGGCGCCGCGAGCAGCACGGCGAGGACCAGCCCTCGGGTCATGACGCGGCGAGGGTTTCCTTGTGGGACTTCCAGAACTTGCGTATGTGGTCCCAGCCTTCCTCGGCGGTGTCGACGATCTTGAAGAGCTTGCTGTCGGTCCAGCTCGTCATGCCCTGCTCGGCGAGATAGTCGAAGTCCACGAGCCGCTTCCAGAACGTCTTGCCGACGAGGATGACGGGCAGCGGGCGCTTCTTGCCCGTCTGCACGAGCGTCAGGGTCTCGAAGAGCTCGTCGAGCGTGCCGAAGCCGCCGGGGAACGCGACGAGGGCCTTCGCGCGCATCAGGAAGTGCATCTTGCGCAGCGAGAAGTAGTGGAACTGGAAGCAGAGCTCCGGCGTGATGTAG
>JAQTNG010000220.1 GCA_028714015.1 Elusimicrobiota bacterium
TCAGCTTCTCGGTGATGGACAGATCCACGATGCGGCCCTCGGCGAAGTCCTCGACGACGACGTTCTTGTTCGAAGGACCGCACGCGGAGAACACAAGGGCGAGAACGGCGGCGGCGACATAACGGCGGCTGGGCACGTCATATTCTATCATTGCGCGCCCCCCTGTGCCGGCGGCGCCGCCGACGGAGATTCGGGGTTTTCCGTATTACGGAGGACTTCCGCCGGCACGGCGGAAGCCGCCGGCGCGATCGGCGGCACCGCCGCTGCGTCGAGAACCTTGGTCTCCGGTCCCGCCGCCTTGGCGTCCGGCTTGAGCGAGCCGCTCTTGACGAAGATCACGACGCGGCGGTTCTTCGCGCGGCCCTCCGGCGTGTCGTTGGTGGCGATCGGACGGTTGCCGCCGTAGCCGACGGCGCCGAGGTGCTCGGCGGGCATCTTGTACTTCTCGATGAGCAGGCGCGCGACGCTCGTCGCGCGGGCCGTCGAGAGCTCCCAGTTGGAGTCGAAATACTCGTTGTGGATCTTCTGGCCGTCGGTGTGGCCCTCGACGAGAATCTCGTGGGTCAGAGCGAGCTTGGCCAGCGCGGGCGTCAGCAGCGCGAGCTTCGAGTCGATCTCGGGAGTCGGCTCGGCCGCGCCGACGCCGAAGAACCCCGCTCCGCCCTGCTCCTCGATGGAGATCTTGAGCCCGTCCTTGTCGATCTTGACCTCGCCCTTCATCTCGCCCTTGTCCATCATCTCCTTGACGTCCGCGGCGGCCTTCTGGACGTCCTTGCTCAGCGCGGCGGACAGGGCGTAGAGAATGACGAAGAAGCAGACGAGCTCGGTCATCAGGTCCGCGTAGCTGGCCATCCAGGGCGGCGCGGGATGGCCGACCTGGCACACCCTCGGGTCGGTCATGTCGATGAAGCCCTTCGGGGCGCGCATTGGCATCGGTTTTTATCCTAGGCGGCCGCGGTCGGCGCGCCCGGCGCTCCCGGGGCCGGCGGCCCCTTCACGATGAGCCGCTGGGACGGCGGCAGGTAAGCCTTGAGATTGGCCTCGACGACGGACGGCGTGGCGCCGCTCTGCAGGAGCAGGACGCCGCGGATGATGATCTCCTTGATCAGAAGCTCCTCCTCGGAGCGCGCCTTCAGCTTGCCGCCCATCGGCAGGAAGATCAGGTAGCCCGAGCCCAGGCCGTAGAAGGCCGCCGACAGCGCCAGCGCCATGCGGCGCGGGACCTGTGCCACGTCGTCGATCGAGGAGAGCATCATGATCATGCCGAGCACGGTGCCGATGATGCCGAAGGCGGGCGCATAGGTGCCGAGCGCGCTCAGAATCTCGGCGCCGCCCTTGTGGCGCTCCCGGATGAAGCCGATCTCGGTCTCGAGCATGTTGCGGATGAACTCGTGGTCCGCGCCGTCCACGACGAGCTGGACGCCGCGGCGCAGGAAGTCGTTCTTGATGGTCTTGAGGTCGGCCTGGAGCGCGAGGAAGCCTTCCTTCTTCGCCTTCTGCGCGAGGTTGACGAAGGTCACGACGATCTCGGACGTGTCGTCGCCGCCGTGCGACGTCAAGGTCTTCTTGATGATCTTGCCGACGCCGATGACCTGGGCGAGCGGGTAGTTCACCAAGGTCGCGCAGACCGTGCCGCCCATGACGATGAACACCGCTTCCAGGTTCATGAAGGGCTTGAAGCCGTTGATCCCCTCGCTGTGGAAGATCATGAAGACGGCCAGTCCGACGAAGGTGAAGATGCCGGCGATTGTGGCGATATCCATTAAAAGTTGAGCTCCTTAACTCTTCTGCCGCTCGTAGCCCGAGATCGGGTTGACGGCCTTGCCGGAGGAATTCACGGCCTTCCTGTATTCCACCACTTTCGCGACGATCTCGTCAGCATTTTCCCTCACCGAGATCTTGTTGCCGGTCGCGAGATGCACGAGGGTCTCGGGCCCCGGCTCGAGCGTCTCGATGAGCTCGGCGTTGATGACGACCGGGAGGCCGTTGAGCTTATGCAGGGTTATCACCTTCGCCCTCCTTTTTAAAGAGCTTCTTGGTCCACGACTCCCTGCGGCACTCCTCGAGCTTGCCCGACAGGTCGACGATCTCGCCGCGCGCCGCGTCCACGGCGGCCTGCAGCTCGGCCGCGCGCCGCTCGGCCTCTTCGGCCTCCTCGCGCGCGCGCGCCGCCTCGGCGTTCAGGCGCGCCCGTTCTCCGGCCGAAGCCCCGCTGAGCTCGGCCCGCGCCTTCTCGAGCCGGGCTTCCGCGTTCGCCGTCGCTTCCGCGGCCGCGGCCTGGGCCTCGGCCCGAGCCGCGCTCACGGCCGCGTCCCGCTCCTGCGCCGCCTTCGCGATCGCCGCGTCGGCGCGCAGGGTCTCCGTCTGGAGAACGCGGTCGAACTCGACCTTCTGCGCATGCAGGCTGCGCGTCAGCTCGGCGCGCTGCGCCGCGAGAGCCTTCTCGGCCTGCTCGCGCGCGTTCTGCAGTATCTTGCCGGACTGCGTCTCCCGGGCGAGCTGGAGGCGCGTCGCCTCGATGGCCTCCTGCGTGCCCTGCACCTGCGCCGCCTGGGCGGTGGACAGGCGCTCGAGCTCGATCTTTTCCGATTCGAGCCGGGACTTGTCCGCCTCGGTCGACGCGTACCGGTCCTGGAGGGCGCGCAGCGACGCCTGCTGGGCGCCGAGCTGCTCGCGCAGGCCCTCGAGCTGCTTCTCGAGCTCGAGCTTGTCGCGCAGCGCGGCGGTTCGGGCCTCTTCCTCGCGGGACAGGCGCCCGGCGAGCTCATCGGCGCGGGAACGCTGGCCGATCAGCTCGGATTCCTTGGCCAGCATGCGTTCGCCCCACGAGGCGTCCTTCTGCTGCAGCTCGCGGCGCAGGCGCCCGAGTTCGGCGTCGGCCAGGGCGCGCGCGCCGTCGGTCTCGGCGACCATCGCCTGACGCCGCTCCGCGAGCTCGCGCTCGAGGTCCGCGCGCAGGCGGGACTCGAGACGCTTCTGCTCGGACTCGTTCTCGAGCCGAAGCTGGTCGGCGATCTTCGCCGCGCGCGAGTTGAGCTCGTCCTGCGCCTGGATGCGCAGGCGCGTCTTCTCCGACTCGACCATCTGCAGGGACGCCTGGGTGGCCTCGGCGCGGACCTCCTTCTCGCGTTCGACCCACTTGCGCTGGAGGACGACGAACTCGGCCTTATACCGCTCCTGGGTCTTCTCCCAGCTCGCCGCGGCGCGCTTCAGCTCGTCGAGCTGGGCGCGCGACGACGCGCTCTGGCGCTCGAGCGCCCCGGCGACGGCCCGCAGGCGCTGGAGCTCCGCCGTGGATTTCTCCGCGACATCCTTGTACTTGAAGAGCTCGGCCTCGTTTTCGGCCTTGGCGCGGCGAAGGTTCGCCTCGTGTTGGGCCTCGAGGTTCTGCTTGACCGTGCCGAGGTCGCGCTGGAGGCGCTCCTGGTCGGCCATCAGGCGCTCCTCGCGTTCGCGAGAGCTGTGGCGCAAGGCGGCGATGTCCCGTTCGAGGCGCTCCTGGATGAGGGCGCCCTGCTGGCGCGTGAGCGTGAGGTCGGCGCGCAGCTGAATGGACTCCTTCTCCCGGTCTGAAGCGCCCTGAAGCCGGGCGACGGCTTCCGCGCGCTCCTGCAGGACCTCGGTCAGGCGCTCATCGAGCAGCTTGCGCTCGCTGACGGCCTTCGAGAGCTCCGTGTCGGCGCCGCGCAGCTTCTCGGCGAGCGCGCGCAGCGTGCGGACCTCGTCGTCCTTGGCGAGCGCGGTTTTCTGCCACTGAGCCTTCTCCTCGAGCCAGCGGCGCTCCATCTCCTGAAGGCGCACGGCGAAGTGAGTCTCGACCTCCTTGTCCTGCGTCTCGCGGGACGCGAGCTGGCTCTTGAGCGTGGTCACCCACGTCTCGCGCTCCTGCGCCAGGCGCGTTTCGAGCTCCTGGGAGCGGCGCTCGAGCTTGAGCTTGGCCTCCTCGTTCTCCTGGTCGCGGCGGTCGCGCCGGAGCTTGTCCTGAAGCTCCTTGAGCGAGACCTCCACCTTGGCGGCGGTCACCGTCTCCTCCTGGCTGCGCAGCTGCATGAGCAGGGACTTTTCGCGCTCCTCGCCGAGCTTCTTCTCGAGCGCCTCGAGCTTGTTCTCGAACTCGTCCTTCATGCGCTCGATCTTGTCCTCGCGCTCCTGGGTGCGGTCGGGCGACTGAGCCTGGACCGGGAAGGCGCCGAAAGACGGCGGCGCGGGCGGCGCCGAGGCGGGGGCGCCCCCGAAGGAGGGCATGGGCGGAAGCGAGGGCGCGCCGGGCCGGGACGGAAGCGGCGGCGGCGAGGAGGGCCGTCCGGCCGCGGACGGCAGCGGCGGAGGCATGGGAGCGCCCCCTTTGCCCGGAGGCAAGGGCGGCGGCGGCGGAAACTTGTCGTCAAGCGCCATGGTGTTCTCTCCTTAAGAAGCCCGTCAAATCGCCTGCGCCTTCATACCGTCCACCCACTGGCGCAGCCCCGGATCGGGATTGGCCAGGAGGACCTGCTCGAACTGAGCGATCGCGTCCTTGGTGCGGCCGAGCTGGACGTAGCAATTGGCCAGATACTGACGGCCCTGCCACTGCGTTCCATCCTGGGAAAGCGCGTACTCCAAATATTGCGCCGCTTCCTGAAAACGTCCGGCGTCGTGGTACTGAATGCCCGCCTGTATATAGGGTTTGGCCGCCTCGGCCTGCGCCGGGGACACCGCCTGCACGGGAGCCGGCAACGCCGGCATCGAGGGCGCCGCCGTCAGGGCCGCTTGCCCGGCAGGGCCTCCGCCGGAGCCGAGCAAGGTCGCCACGGCCTGTTCGGCCGCGCGCGTGCGCGGCGCGTACTTGTCCCCCCCGTCGCTGGCCACTTCCTCGTGAAAGCCGGACATGGCGTCGCCGCGGCTTTGCCGCACGTTGACCTTGCCCTCCTTTTCCAAAACCTTCACGACGTCCATGATCTTGGAGCGCTCCTCCTCGATCTGCGAAGGCGTCAGGCCCGTCGCGTATTCGATGGACTCCTTCAGCAGCGAGGCCGCGCCGGCCGACATGTTCGACAGAAATTTATTCACGACATCCGGCGCCGCGCCCTGGAGGGCCTTGGCCATCGCCTCGGTCTTGAGCTCGCGCACGATCGTCTGCATGTCGCGCTCCGGGAAGCCCACGACGTCCTCGAACGTCAGGATGAACTTGCGCACGCGCTGGTACACGTCGGGCTTCTCGTTCTTCAGGTACTCGAGGATGTTCGCGCGCGTCAGCGTGTCGGCCTCGTCGAGCATCTGAGTCAGCCGTTCCATGCCGCCGACGACGAAATCCACGGATTCCTTGATGTCCGCGTCGATGGCCATCAGCTGCTCGCGGGTGACCTGGCGAAGCTTGAGGGACTCGATCGCGATCTTGGCCTGAAGCTCGACCGGCAGCAAAGTCAGCGTCGCGCGCGCGATCTCGGGCTTCAGGTAGCTGAGCACGACGGTCACGAGCCACGGCTCGTCCTGGCGAACGAGAAAGAGGTTCGCGAGGCGCTTGAAATTTTCTTCGGTGATGTAGGTGAAAGGCTCGAACTTCTTCATGGCGTCCTCGTCCTCGTCCGTCGGGGCGGGCAGCGGCTCCGGCGGTTTGCGTCCCAGCATGATGTCGAGCTCTCCCTTGGTGAGCTCTTCGACTTTGTCGTCGCCCTCGTCCTCGCCGTCCTCGCCCTTGTCCTCGGACTTGTTCAGCACCTCGAACTCTCCCTGCTTGCTCGCGCGCAGCGCGGCGACGTACTGCGTGAAGAAGCGCCTCAGCGGTCCGAACAGGAAGGACAGGAAGAGCAGCAACAGAAGAGCATAAAGCAGCGGCAGATAGACGGAGGGCTTCTTGAAGTCCTCGCGCCAGTCCACGAGCGGAGGCTTGTCGAACTTCGTCGGCCGGAAGACGACCTGGTCCTGCGTGAGCTTGTACTGGCCCATCGCGTCCACGATGCGTTCCCGAACCTGCGAGAGGCGCGCCTTGTCCTTGACCGGATCGAGCACGGTGTCATCGTGGATCACCGTGACCTGAAGGCGCTTGAACACGGGCTTGAGCGAAAACCGTTCCTCCTGCACGCCCTTCATCTGCTGCGCCTGCTGGGCCTGGCTCGCCTCGGGCCGGTCCGGCGTCTCGGGGCCCTGCGTGATCGTCTTCGGCTTCGGGATGCCGGGGAGCACGAAGGTGGTCTGCATGCCGCCCTTCGGCCCCGGCGCCTTTTCCTTGTACTTCTCCGACACGCCCATGCCGCTGCGCTGGGACTCTTCGCTCTCGAGCTTCACCTCCATCTCGACGTCGACGAACGGAGCGGCCTTGCCCTTGCCGAGGATCGGGTCGAGCACGTCGCGCTGGATCTTCAGCTCCGCGTCGGCCTTGATGTGGTTCTGCTCCTGGAACAGGTTCAGGCTGGGCGCAACGACGCCGGCCGACGCCGGCTTGGGAGCCGACGTCAGCAGCGCGAGCAGTGCCGCGAGGAGAGACGCACGCATTCGTGTATGAGTGTAAGGCTGTCCTGTTACAGATTCAAGACGGAATTTCCTCATCTTTTCTTACTGGCGGATGGACTGCATGAATTCGCGGACGGAGCGGTTGTTCGGATCGATCTCGAGCACGCGCTTCCAGATCG
>JAQTNG010000221.1 GCA_028714015.1 Elusimicrobiota bacterium
CTCGCCGGCGGCGCCCGCGGCGCCCGCGGCGCCCGCGCCCGCCTTCTCGCGGCCGCGCGTCGGCATCGCCCCCCGCGTCACGCAGCCCCCTTCCGTGTTTTCGCCTTCGGCCGGCCCGGTTCGCATCCAGCGCCGCGAGGGCGTCGAGAACGCGCCGGGCCGGCATTACTGGCACGAGTCCGGAGGCCGGCGCTACACCCACTATTACGACGGGCGCGTGCATTGGTACGGCTACCCGTACGGGGCGAGCTTCTTCTGGACGCGGCCCTACGGAGACTTCTGGTGGCGGTGGGACGTGCGCTTTTCGCGCTGGGCCTACTGGAACGACGGGTTCTGGTGGTGGCTGGGGCCCGGCGGGGTTCAGTTCGTCTACATCGACGACAACTATTATCCGTACGACACGGTACGGCCGGCCGCGGCCTCCTCCTCCCCCGCGCCGCCGTCCGGCGCTCTCGGCTCGTGGCCGAGCCCCGACGGGAGCCGCCTCGTCGAGGTCACCGGGGCCGACGCTCAGGCGATCCTCTACGACAAGACGCGCGAGGCGCCCGCCTACATCGCATTCCTCGGCGCCGGCGCGCAGAAGGTCCGCTTCTCCAGCGCCGCGCCGGGCTCGCCGTCGACGATAGCCGTCGAGTTCCGCAACGGGTCCCTCGCCATTTTCGACTACGACGGCCGCCGGCTCGACACCGCGAAGCCCGCCGCCGTCAAGACGGCGCCTCCCGCCGGCGACGTCCCGCCTGCGCCGCCCGGCGAACCCCCGGCCCCCGAGGATCTGCCCCCTCCGCCTTGACCAAAGTCACCTGGCGCGGAGCGGGCGAACGGGCTACAGTATCGGCGGATGAAGGATAAAAACGGGTTTACGCTCATCGAGCTGATGATCGTCGTCGCCATCATCGGGATACTCGCGGCCGTCGCCATCCCCAAGTTCGCGAATCTCATCCGCAAGTCCTCGGAAGGCCAGGTCAAGGGCAACCTCGGCGCGATGAAATCGGCGCTGTCGATCTACTACGCCGACATGGAGGGAAACTACCCGGACGACATCTACTCGCTGACCATCGGCGGCAAGTATATCAGCGCGATCTCGGCCGTGAAAATACCCGACTATCATCCCGGCACGACCATCATCCGGCACAACTGGAATACGAATATGTTCGGCTGCGGCGGGGGCTACATGCTGGATACGGGCGAGGGGATTTACTGGAACGACCGCGGCAACTGCCCCTCGGGGATGACTCCCGCGGGCCAGCGCGACCGCACGCTGGGCGAGCTGTGGATCGCCTGCTCCCACACGGACACGAAGGGCACCGTCTGGACGAACTACTGAATGAATGCCCGTCGCGGGTCATGACGGATTGCGCAGTATCATGTCCGCGGCCTTCGCGAGGTCCGGCGCGGTCAGATGCGGCGCGCGGTTCGGGCCGCCTCGCCAGGCGGTTTCATGACCGTTGTCGATCATGACGGTCCGGCAGCCCGCCCGGCGCCCGGCCTCGACGTCGTCGAGGACGTCGCCGATCATCCACGAGCGCAGCGGATCGAGGTCGTGCTCGCGGCAGGCGTCCTCGATCAGCCCCGGCGAAGGCTTGCGGCAGAGGCACTCGACGGCGTACGCGCGCACGCGCGCCCCGGGCTGATGCGGGCAGTAATAAAAGCCCTCGAACGCGGCGTCCGCCGGGGCCAGAAGCTCCTCGAGCCGGCGCACGACGAGCGTGAGGTCCGCCTCGCGGAACTTCCCGCGCGCGACGCCGGGCTGGTGCGAGACGATGAACAGGCGGAAGCCCGCGGCGCGCAGGCGCGCGAGGCCCGCGGACGCGCCCGGCAGAAGACGAAGCTTGGCGGGGTCGCAGCCGGCCCGGCCTTCCTCAACGAGCGTCCCGTCCTTTTCCAAGAACACCGCGCGATCGTTCATGTCGGCCGCCTCCCTGAGTCTCCTGAGCGCGATTATAGCGCCGGAGTCTCGCGCGGCGTCATTGCCGGGCGGTGACATTAATGCGGGGAAAAGAAGAAGGCCCGCCGCGGAGCGGCGGGCCTTCGTTCTCGACGGCGGACGGAGCTTAAGCGGCGAGCGGCTTGCGGGACTTCGCGACGGCCTCGCCGATCCCGGACAGGTTCTCGACGACGGTGATGCCCGCCTCGCGCATCGCCTTGATCTTCGAGGCGTGCGTGCCGGCCCCGCCCTCGACGATCGCGCCCGCGTGGCCCATGCGCCGGCCCTCGGGAGCGGCCTTGCCGGCGATGAAGCCGAACACGGGCTTGGTCATCTTGTCCTTGAAGTAGCGCGCCGCGTCCTCTTCGGCGGAGCCGCCGATCTCGCCGATCATGACGACGGCGTCGGTCGCTTCGTCCTCCTCGAACTTGGCGAGGATGTCGGAGAAGTTGGAGCCGTTGATCGGGTCGCCGCCGATGCCGACGACGGTGGACTGGCCGAGGCCGCGCTTGGTGAGCTGGTCGACGGCCTCGTAGGTCAGGGTGCCGGAGCGCGACACGACGCCGATGCTGCCGGGCTTGTGGATGAAGGCGGGCATGATGCCGACCTTGCACTGCCCGGGCGTGATCACGCCGGGGCAGTTCGGCCCGATGAGCGTGATCTCGCGGCCGGAGCGCTCCACCTGCTGGATGTAGCGCTTGACCTTGGCCATGTCCATGATCGGAATGCCCTCGGTGATGCAGATGACGACCGAGCAGCCGCCGTCCACGGCTTCCATGATGGAATCCGCCGCGTACGGAGCCGGGACGAGGATCATCGAAACGAACGCGCCCGTGTTGCGGACCGCGTCGTGCACCGTGTTGAAGACGGGGCGGTCGAGGTGGGTCTGGCCGCCGCGGCCGGGGGTGACGCCGGCGACGATCTGCGTGCCGTAGTCCATGCACTGCTTGGCGTGGAAGGTGCCCTGCGAGCCCGTGAAGCCCTGGACGAGGATCTTCGAGTCTTTGTCGAGAATGATGGACATGTTATTTCACCACCGGCTGAGCCGCTAATACCGCTTTCTGCGCCGCGTCCCAAAGGTCGTCGGCGGAGATGATCGCAAGGCCCGACTTCTTGAGGATCTCCTTGCCGGCCTCGACGTTCGTGCCCTGCAGGCGCACGACGAGAGGAACCTTGAGCTTGATCTTCTTCAGGGCGCCGACGACGCCGGCCGCGATCATGTCGCACTTCACGATGCCGCCGAAGATGTTGATCAGGATCGCCTTGACCTTCTTGTCCTTGAGGATGATCTGGAGCGCCTTCATGACGCGCTCCTCGTTGGCCCCGCCGCCCACGTCGAGGAAGTTCGCCGGGCTGCCGCCCGCGAGCGCGATGGTGTCCATCGTGCCCATGGCGAGCCCCGCTCCGTTGACCATGCAGCCGATGTTCCCGTCGAGGCCGACGTACGAGATGTCGGCCTTCTTGGCCTCGATCTCGAGCGCGCTGGCCTCATGGTCCTTGAACTTCGCCAGTTCGGGCTGACGGTAGGCGCCGTTGTCGTCGCTGCTGAACTTGCAGTCGAGCGCCATGACGCCCTTGGGCGTCAGGATCAGCGGGTTGATCTCGAGCATCGAGCAGTCGAGGTCGATGAAGGTCTTGACCAGGGCCTTCGCGACGCGGCAGAACTCGCCGACGTGCGTCGCGGGCACGCCGAGCGTGAAGGCCAGGCGGCGGGCCATGAAGTCGCGCAGGCCGACGTTCGGATCCACGGGCATCCGGATGATCGCCTCGGGATGCTCCGAAGCGAGGGTCTCGATCTCCATGCCGCCCTGGGCGGAGGCGATGATCGTCGGGCCCGCGTTCTTGCGGTCCATGACGACGGAGAAGTACAGCTCGCGCTCGATCTTGACGCCGCCCTCGATGAGCAGCTCCTTGACCTTGATGGCCTGGCCGTGCGTCTGGTGCGTGATCAGGTTCATCCCGATCATGGCCTTGGCGAGCTCCTTGGCCTCCTTCGGGGTCTTGGCGAGCTTGATGCCTCCGGCCTTGCCGCGTCCGCCGGCGAGCACCTGGGCTTTGACGACCCAGGGCGCCTTGCCGGCGCGCTTGAGCGCGGCCGTCACCTGCGCCGTCGTCTTGATGAGTCCGCCGAACGGGGGCACGGGAACGCCGCGCGCTTTCAGAATCTCTTTGCCTTCGTGCTCGAGAAGTTTCATTTTTTCTTCCTTAGTCCCTAGTTGGCTGAGACGGTCCAGGTCTCGGGGCCCTTCAGCAGCTTCTGCAGATCGGCGGGCTTATCCTTCCTGGCCTGGTCGATCTGCGCGTTCATCAGCTCATGGAGCGCCGGGCGCTCGACGTCCCGGAAGACGCCCTGCGGCACCGGCTCGGCCATGTGGGCGAGGAAGTTGGCGAGCGTCGCCGACGGGGCCTTCTCGTCGTGAATGAGGAGGTTCTTCGGCGGATGGGCCGGGTCGAAGGTGATCACCTCGGGCTCGAGGCCGTTGAGGACGATGCCCTTGTCCTTCTTCGCGCCGAAGATCATCGGCTTGCCGTGCTCGACCTTCAGCATCTTCTCGTCGCGAACTTCCTTGGCGGCCACGGCATCGAAAGCGCCGTCGTTGAAGACGATGCAGTTCTGGAAGATCTCGATGAACGCCGACCCCTTGTGATGGGCGGCCCGCGTCAGGACCTCGCCGAG
This sequence comes from Elusimicrobiota bacterium, assembly GCA_028714015.1. Classification (GTDB taxonomy): domain Bacteria; phylum Elusimicrobiota; class Elusimicrobia; order UBA1565; family UBA9628; genus GWA2-66-18. Next base: position 4,602 of record JAQTNG010000221.1, read on the forward strand.
GAACGGAAGGTCGGTGTCGACCGCGCGCGCGACGAAGGTCGCCTCGGAGGCCAGCGCCACCGCGATCGGGTTGAGCGGAGTGTCGACGGAGCCCATCGGGGAGGACTTCGTCTTCTTGCCGATCTCGGAGGTCGGCGAGTACTGCCCCTTGGTCAGGCCGTAGATGCGGTTGTTGAACAGGAGGATCTTGACGTCGACGTTGCGCCGCAGGGCATGAAGGAGGTGGTTGCCGCCGATGGACAGGCAGTCGCCGTCTCCGGTCACCACCCAGACCTGCAGGTCGGGGTTGGAGCCCTTGACCCCGGTCGCCAGCGTCAGCGCCCGGCCGTGGATCGTGTGGAAGCCGAAGGTGTTCATGTAGTACGGGAAGCGCGAGGAGCAGCCGATGCCCGATACGAACACGTACTTTTCCTTGGGGATGTTCAGCGTGGGGAGCATCTTCTGGACGCTCGCGAGAATCGCGAAGTCGCCGCAGCCGGGGCACCAGCGGACCATCTGGTCGGACTTGAAGTCCTTGGCGGTCTGCACGATGGGGCCCGCCGCCGGAAGCATCTCCATTTCGTTGTCTGATTCGGCGGCCATGTTATTTCCCCCCCGCGAGGATCGTTTCGACGCCGGCTTCGATCTCGGAGACCTTGAAGGGCTGGCCCTTGATCTTGTTGAGGCCCGTCGCCGGGACCAGGTATTTCGCGCGCAAAACCTTCAATAACTGGCCCATGTTGAGCTCGGGCACGATCACGTGCTCGAAGCCCGCCATGATGTCGCCGAGGTCCGGCGGAAGCGGATTGAGGTGGCGAAGATGCACGGAGGAGACGCTCTTGCCGGCCTTTTGGAGGTTCTGCACGGCGGTCGTGATCGCTCCATAGGTGCCGCCCCAGCCGACGAGGAGGACCTTGCCCTTCTTCTCGCCGAGAATCTCGAGCGGCGGGATGTCCTGGGCCATCTTGTTGACCTTCGCGGCGCGCAGGCGCACCATGCGTTCGTGGTTGTCGGGATCGTAGGAGATGTTCCCGGTGATGTCCTGCTTCTCGATGCCGCCGAGGCGGTGCTCGTAGCCGAGCGTGCCGGGAACGGGCCACGGGCGGGCCATCGTCTCGGGGTCGCGCTTGTACAGCTTGAAGTCGCCGAGCGGCGGGAGCGGAAGCCGGCCGAACTTGACCAGCTTCGAGGCGTCCGGGATCATCCACGGCTCGGAGCCGTTGGCGAGGTAGCCGTCGGTGAGCAGGAACACCGGGGTCATGTACTTGACCGCGAGGCGGCAGGCCTCGTACGCCATCGCGAAGCAGTCGCCGGGGGTCGCGGCCGCCAGCACGGGCACCGGGCTCTCGCCGTTGCGGCCGTACAGCGCCTGGAACAGGTCCGCCTGCTCGGTCTTCGTCGGCAGGCCGGTGGACGGGCCGCCGCGCTGCACGTTCAGGATCACGACGGGAAGCTCCGTCATGACGGCCAGGCCGATGGCCTCGGTCTTAAGCGCCACTCCGGGCCCCGACGTGGTCGTCAGCGCGAGGTGTCCCGCGAACGCGGCGCCGATGGCGCTGCCGATGGCCGCGATCTCGTCCTCGGCCTGGAACGTCTTCACGCCGAAATTCTTGGCCTTCGACAGCTCGTGAAGCACGTCGGAGGCGGGCGTGATCGGGTACGAGCCGAGCCACAGCGGCAGGCCCGAGACGCTCGACGCCGCGATGAAGCCCAGCGCGGTCGCCTCGTTGCCGGTGATGTTGCGGTACAAGCCGGGCTTGATCGGCGCCTTGCGCACGCGATAGTGATGGCCGAAGATCTCGGCGGTCTCGGCGTACGCGTTGCCGGCGTGCAGGGCCTTGTGGTTGGCCTCGACGAACTTGGGGTTCTTCTTGAACTTCTCCGAGATCCACTTCAGCGTCGCTTCCATCGGGCGGTCGTAGAGCCAGTACATCATGCCGAGCGCGAAGAAGTTCTTGCAG
>JAQTNG010000222.1 GCA_028714015.1 Elusimicrobiota bacterium
GATCCCATGAAACCATGCAAATATGATTATGGTCATATTTGAAGCATTTTGCCAGTCCTTCTTAGATCAAGGCGGGAAGCCTTGTCGCGAACTCGACCTCGGCCGGGAACATCTCCTGGAGCGGCAGATTGCCCAGGTCCCTCCAGAACAGCTCGAGCACGTCGTCGCCGTTGCCGGCCATGCAAAGGTCGCCGGAGACCCGTTCGACGAGCCAGTACACGGACACGATCTGGATCGGCGCCTGAGTGGACAGGTGAGCCTCCTGGTTCGCGTACAAGGTGCGCACGGGCCGGATCACGAGGCCGGTCTCCTCCACGAACTCGCGGCGCAGGGCGTCGCCCGGCGCCTCCTCGATCTCCACGCCGCCGCCGGGAAAATTGATGAAGGTGCGGGAGCCGAAGCGCGAGCGCGCGAGCAGAACGCGATTTCCGTCGCGAAGCACCCCGTAGATGCGGCAGGAGAACCGTCTCATTTATTTTTATTCAGGAAGGCGACGACGGCGGTCTTGGCGTCGCCGAGCAGCGGGTCGCCGTCGCCGACGAGCAGGTGATCGAAGTCGTAGGTCCGCAGAAGCTCGAGCGAGCGCTTGAGCGCGGCGGGGTCGTCCTGCTTTTCGGCCGGCACGGTCCGGAGCTTGCCGCCGGGCGCGATCAAGGCGTCGCCGAGAAGGAACAATCTCCGTTCCGGCCAGTACAGGGCGATCTCCCCCGGGGACTTGCCGGGGAGATGCACGCAGACGAGGCCGAAAATCGCGTCGCCGTCCACGACCGTCCGCTCGGGCGTGATGCCGGCCTCCGGGACCTCCGCGGCATGAAGCACGATCGGAATCTTCCAGCGCTTGAGCACGGACTGGTACTCGCGCAGATGATTGCGGTTGGTGATCACGAGCGCGTCGGGCTTGAGGCCCGCCGCCTCGATGCAGGAGAGGTCGTCGGCCGAGAACGGCACGGGGTCCACGATGACGGTGCCCTCGGGCGTCCTCAGGATGTGACCGTTGAAATTGAACTTCTTCTCGGGATTGAAGGAGGACCAGCAGTAGGCGCCGTCGGCGAGTTGGATCATGAAGGAAGTGTCCCCGGTTTGAGTTTTCTCACCGCTTCCAGAAAGCCCCGCGAGGCAACGGGCGGCGCACGGAGTGAAGCACGAAGACGCGCAAACCGCGCACATCGACAGAGCTCACGCATCGATGATAGCTTTTTCGTACACTGGGGCATGGTTCGACGGAGCCTCCTCGCCGCCGCCCTGGCCCTTTCGTGCGCGTGCTCGCGCGAAGGCTCCGGGACCGTGCGCCTGCTCGTCGCCGTTCCGATGACGGGCGACATGGCCGCGTCGGGGCAGGGCGTGGAGCGCGGCGTGCGCATGGCCGTCGAGGACGAGACCGAGCTCGGCGGGCTGCCGAAGATCGAGGTCGTCGTCGCAGACGACCGCTCCGACCCCTTCGAGGCCGCCGCCGTCGCCCGCCGCGCCGTCGACGACCCGCTCGTGTTCGCGGTGATCGGACACCTGACCTCGGGCTGCGCCATCGAGGCCTCGCGCATCTACTCGCAGGCCGCGCTCGCGATGATCACCCCCTCGGCCACCGCGACCGCGTTGACGACCCAGCAGGAACGCCCGGACTGGGGCGGAGAGAGAGTCGTCTTCCGCCTCCCCCCGTCGGACGCGATGCAGGGCGAATTCGCCGCCGACTACGCGGTCAAGCGCCTGTCCCTGAAGCGTTTCGTCCTCGTCCATGACCGCACGCCCTACGGCCTCGGCCTTGCCGAGTCCTTCCGCGGGGCGCTCGAGCGCAAGGGCGGCGTCGTTTCCGGTTTCGAGGCCGTCTCGCTCGGCGACAAGGACTTCGCCCCGGTCGTCAAGGCGATCATGGCCGCGCGCCCCGAGGCGGTCTTCTACGGCGGCATCTACATGGAAGCCGGCCTCCTGATCAAGCAGGCGCGCGCCGCGGGCTATCAAGGCGCCTTCCTGTCCGGCGACGCGACGAAGAACCGGGACTTCTTCGAGGCGGCCGGGGCGGCGGGCGACGGAGCCTACGTCTCGATCGGGGGCGTGCCGGTGGAGTCCCTTCCGAGCGCGGCCGATTTCGTCGAGCGCTACCAGAAGCGCTGGGCGGGCGCCGTGCCCCGGGCCTACGACCACTACGGCTACGAGGCCGCGCGCGTCGCGCTCGTGGCGCTGCGCCGCGCCGGCTCCCCCGACCGAAAGAAGGTGCTCGAGGCCGTGCGCAACACCAACATGCGCGCGATGGTCGGCGACATCGCCTTCGACTCCAAAGGCGACACCTTGCGCGGCATCGTCACCATGACGAAGGCCGACTTCGCCCATAAGAAGTTCGAAGTCATCTATTGATTGGGGTCAGACCTCCCGTTGTTGCGTTACTCGCGCGGGAGTTTCCCATCGGATAACGCAACAACGGGAGGTCTGACCCCATAAGAAGACCGCCGGCCCCCTTTCGGAGACCGGCGGTCCTGTCTTTGATCTTTGCACGAGGGGGGACTCGAACCCCCAAACCCTTTCGGGCGTACGCACCTCAAGCGTATGTGTCTGCCAGTTCCACCACCCGTGCGCGGGTTTGCTGCCGTCTTACTTCGAGGTTTTCGGAGCGACCGGCTTGGACGGCGCCGGTTTTGCGGCCGGCTTTCCGGCCGGAGCGATCGACTTGTACGCGTCGGCCGCCGCCGGAGACGAAGGCGTGGCGGGAGCCGCGGCCGGCGCTTCCGCCGCGAGCGGCGCGGGCATGGGCGGGGCCTTCGAGGTCACGCTGGACATGCCGGTCCGGTCCGAGAGAAGCGTCAGGAAGAGCGAGGTGAAGGCGAAGGTCGCGGCGAGGCCGCCGGTGAACTTCTTCATGAAGCTCGAGCCGCTCGGCGTGTTGATCAGCGAGTCTCCCCCGCCTCCGAACATCGACAGGCCCGCGCCGCGCCCGGTCTGCAGGAGCACGAACAGGATCATGCCGAAGCACGCGAGGATGTGAATCGTCAGTAGAAAGTGGTACATGTGGTTTCGATTATACCTATTTATGAGGCCAACGCGACCAGGCCCGGCAGGGCCTTGCCTTCGAGGAGTTCCAAAGAAGCTCCGCCCCCGGTCGAGCAGTGGCTCATCTTGGACGCGAGCCCCGTCTTCGCCAGGACGGACAGGCTGTCGCCGCCGCCGACGATCGTGATCGCCCCCTTTTCCGTCGCCTCCGCCATGGCCTTGGCGACGGCCGTGCTTCCTTCGGCGAACGCCGGCATCTCGAAGATGCCCATCGGGCCGTTCCAGAAGATCGTCTTAGCCTTCGCGATGTGATCGGTGAAGAACTCGATCGAGTGCGGGCCGATGTCCACGCCGATCATGTCGGACGGGATCGACATCGCCTGGGTCGAGACGACGGCGGCGTCGGCCTTGATCTCGCGGACGACGAGATGGTCGGCCGGCAGGAGGATCTCGACCTTCTTGTTGTAGGCCTTCTCGATGATCGCCTTTGCGGCGTCGATCTGGTCCTTCTCGAGCAGGGACTTGCCGATGTTGATGCCCTGCGCGGCGAGGAAGGTGTAGGCCATGGCGCCGCCGATGAGCAGGGCGTCCACTCGCTCCAGAAGCTTGTCGAGCACGGCGAGCTTGTCGGAGACCTTGGCGCCGCCGATGATCGCGAGGAACGGGCGCTGAGGGTTGCCGATCACGCGGTCGAGGAACTCGAGCTCGCGCTGGACGAGGAAGCCGATCGCGCCGGGCAGGTACTTCGTGACGCCCGCCGTCGAGGCGTGCGCGCGGTGCAGGGCGCCGAAGGCGTCCTGGATGAAGATTTCCCCGTTCTTGGCGAGCGCCTTCGCGAACGCGGGATCGTTCGCCTCTTCTTCGGCGTGAAAACGGAGATTCTCCAGAAGGAGCACGTCGCCGGGCTTCAAGGCCGCGACGGCCTTCTCGGCGACGGGGCCGACGCAGTCGTCCGCGAATGCGACCGGCTTCTTGAGCAGCTTGGCGAGCTCGGCGGCGACCGGCTTCAAGGAGTACTTAGGCTCCACCTTCCCCTTCGGGCGGCCCAGATGAGCGATCAAAACGATCTTGGCACCTTCGGCGATCAGGTACTCGAGCGTCTTGAGCGTCTCCCGGATGCGGGCGTTGTCCTCGATCTTGGAGCCCTTCATCGGGACGTTGTAGTCGACGCGGACCAGCACGCGCTTGCCCTTGACGGTCATATCCTGGATGCGCTTGAGCTTCAAAGCCGGCTTATCGGTCATTAAAAAGTCTCCGGACGAGGGCGTTTCTAGTAAATGTTCTTGCCCATCGCGGACGCGATGAGTTCGCTCGCGAGGACGGCGGTCGCGTTCTGGGTGTCCTCGAGCGGGTTGACCTCGACGAGGTCGAGCCCGACCATGCGCTCGGAGTCGGCGCACAGCTCCATGAGCAGGTGGGACTCGCGGTAGGTGAGGCCGCCGCGCTTGACGGTGCCGGTGCCCGGAGCGTTGCCCGGGTCCACGACGTCGATGTCGAAGCTCAGGTGGAAGCCCGCGGTGCCGTCGCTGGCCATGTCGATGGCCTGCTCGGTCACCACACCCATGCCGTAGCGGTCGATCTCCTGCATCGAGAAAACGCGGATGCCGGACTTGCGGATGTTGACGGCTTCCGCGCGGTCCACGTCGCGGATGCCGACGAGGACGATGTTTCGCGGGTCGATCTTCGGCGAGAAGCCGCCGAGGCGCGCGAAGTCCCTGTGGCCCATGCCGAGCAGGTGCGCCAGCGGCATGCCGTGCACGTTGCCGGTCGGAGAGGAGTCCGGCGTGTTGATGTCCGCGTGCGCGTCCACCCAGATCAGGCCGACCTTGCGCCCCTTGTCGCGGAAAGCCCGCGCCACGCCGGAGACGGAGCCCACGGCCAGAGAGTGGTCCCCGCCGAGCGTGATCGGAATCGAGCCGTTGGCGACGGCTTCATAGGTCTGCTTTTCGAGATTCTGGCAGACCTTGAGGATGGCCGGGCCGTTCTTGAGCTTGCCCTTCGCGGCGGCGACGATCTTCGGGACCGCGAGGTCGCCGGCGTCGGTGACCTCGAGGTCGAGGGCCTCGAGGCCCTCGACCAGATTCGCCCGCCGGACGGCGGCCGGCCCGCCCGAGGCCCCTTTCTTCGAGGCCCCGTAGTCGAGGGGTACGCCGATGATCGTCGCGTGCCGCTTTTTTCCGCTCACGGACTACGCCGCGACGGCCGACTTCTTGGCGATGAAGGCGACGAGATCGACGACGCGGTTGGAGTATCCCCACTCGTTGTCGTACCAGCCGAACACCTTCACGAGGTTGCCGTCGATAACGTCGGTGAGCGTGGCGTCGAAGACCGAGCTGTGAGGGTTGCCCATCACGTCGCGCGAGACGATCTGGTCCTCGTTGTACTGCATGAAGCCCTTCAGCTTGCCGGAAGAGGCCGCCTTCTTGAAGAGCTCGTTGATGGCCTCCTTCGTGGTGGGCTTGTTGACGATGACCGTCAGGTCGACGATGGAGACGTCCTGGACGGGCACGCGGATGGCGCAGCCGTTGAGCTTGCCCTTGAGCTGCGGGAGCACGAGGCCGATCGCCTTCGCCGCGCCGGTCGAGGACGGGATCATGGACACGGCGGCCGCGCGGGCGCGGCGCAGGTCGGAGTGGCGCTGGTCGAGCAGGTTCTGGTCGTTCGTGTACGCGTGGACCGTGGTCATCAGGCCGCATTTGATGCCGAGGGCCTCGTCGAGGACCTTGCCGAGCGGAGCGAGCGCGTTCGTCGTGCAGGACGCGTTCGAGATGATGTTGTGCTTCGCCGGGTCATAGAGCTCGTCGTTGATGCCCATGCAGATGGTGATGTCCTCGCCCTTCGCGGGAGCGGAGATCACGACCTTCTTCGCGCCGCCGGCGAGATGGCCCTTGGCCTTCTCGGCCTCGGTGAACAGGCCGGTGGACTCGATGACGATTTCGACGCCGACCGAGGACCAGGGGAGCTTGGAGGGGTCCTTCTCGGCGAACACCTTGATGAGGCGCCCGTCGATCTTGAGGTCGCTGCCGACGGCTTCGACGGTGCCCGGGTACGGGCCGAACGTCGAGTCGTACTTGAACAGGTTCGCGTTCATCTTCGCGTCCGTCAAATCGTTGATCGCGACGACCTGGATGTCGGGATTCTTGAGGGAGGCGCGCAGAACGAGGCGCCCGATGCGTCCGAAACCGTTGATGCCGACTTTAATGGCCATGATGAGTCCTCCGGGCCCCATGCTTGGGGCGACGGCTCATCTTAGAATTTTTGGCTCCGCTGCTCAAGACCTTCGACGCATGCGAGCGTCAAAGGCCCTGGCTCCAGCGCGGGCCCTGAGAGGTCTTCAGCGCGGTGCGCGCGGCCTTCTTGACTTCCGGCTCGAGGAAGTCGAACGCCGCCTTCATATTCCCGTCGCGCTCCTTGAGCCCCTGCAGGAAGTAGCGAGTGAACAGGCCGCCGTCCTTGTCGAGGCCGCAGGCCTGTCCCGGGCCCGCCGCGGAGATCACGGTCACGCCCGCGGGGAGGAGGGCGGCGCGCGCGGCGCGTTTCGGCCGCGTGCCCGGGGAGGGCACCG
>JAQTNG010000223.1 GCA_028714015.1 Elusimicrobiota bacterium
CCCTTGACCGTCCTAGAGGAGGTCAGCCTCGCGGTCAAGCCCGAGGAGGTGGTCGCGCTGCTCGGCCCCTCGGGCTGCGGCAAGTCCACGCTTCTGCGCCTGTTCGCGGGCCTGGCCGTCCCGGTTCGCGGCGAGGTCCTCGTCCACGGCGCCCCGCTCAAGGGGCTCAACACCCACGCCGGGATCGTATTCCAGAGCTTCGCGCTTTTCCCCTGGATGACGGTGCGCGAGAACGTGCTGACCGTCCTGCGCGCGGCCGGCCTCGACGAGATCGCGGCCTCCTCTCGCGCCGACGCCTCGATCAAGACCGTCGGCCTGGCCGGCTTCGAGGGAGCCTATCCCCGCGAGCTGTCCGGCGGCATGAAGCAGCGCGTCGGCATCGCGCGCGCCCTGTCGGTGAACCCCGAGACCCTGTTCATGGACGAGCCGTTCAGCCAGGTGGATGCGCTGACCGCGGAGTCCCTGCGCGCCGAGGTGCTCGACATCTGGGCCTCGCGCGACCGCAATCCCTCCTCGATCCTGATGGTCAGCCACGACATCAAGGAGGTCGTGTACATGGCCGACCGGATCGTCGTGCTGGCCGCGAACCCCGGCAAGATCCGGACGATCGTCGACAACGTCCTGCCCCGCCCGCGCGACTACCGCTCTCCCGACTTCCTCCGGCTGGTCGACCGCCTGCACGAGATCATCACCGGCGCGGAGCTTCCCGACGAGGCGGCGGCGGCGCCGGCCGTCGCGGCTCGCCCCGCGGCGGCGGAGCCTCTGCCGAACGCGACGACCAGCGAAATCTCCGGTCTCCTGGAATATCTCGACGCGCGCGGCGGCACGGAAAACCTCTTCCGCGTCGCCTCGGAGACCGGCCGGGAATTCGGCAAGGTCATCACCGTGGTCAAGGCCGCGGAGCTGCTGGGCTTCGTGGACACCCCGAAGCAGGCCGTCGTGCTGGACGGCCCGGGGCGCGCCTTCGTGAAAGCCACCCTCGGCGAGCGCAAGGTCGTGTGGCGGGCGGCCCTCCTCAACCTCCGGCTGTTCCGCGAGGCCTACGAGGTCGCCATGTCCCAGGACAACCGCTCGATCGGCCGCGACCAGCTGCTCGAGGCCATCGCCCTGCGCATGCCTCAGGAGAACTCCGAACGCGTCTTCAAGACCTTCGTGCGCTGGGCCCGCTACGGCAAGCTCTTCGATTACAACGAGGAGGCCGGCCTGCTGATCGGCCGCGAGGTGAAATAGGGCTCGCTCTCGAGCGAATTCTTAAGGGTTAGTTTCCTGGCCTCGGGCCGGCGGCGGGGCTATACTTGCGCATGAGCCCCAAGCCCGTGCGGGTCCTGTTGGTCGAAGACGATGCCGAGTACTCTCAGCTCGTCCGGCTGTGCCTCGGCGAGCCCGCCTTCGAGGTCGACGTGGGCGCGAGCCTCGCCGAGGCCCTGCGGAAGCTGGCCGCCTCGCGCTACGACGCGGCGCTCGTGGATCTGGCGCTGCCGGACGCGCGCGGGCTCGAGTCGGTTCTGGCCGTGCTGGCCGCCGCGCCGAACATGCCCCTGATCGTCTCGACGAACCTCGGCGACGAGAAGGCGGCCCTCGACGCGGTGAGGCTCGGCGCGCAGGACTTCATGATCAAGGCGAACTGCGACTCCCGCCTGTTCAAGCGCTCGATCCGCTACGCGATCGAGCGCAAGGCGGTCCTCGTTCAGCGCGACGAGATCATCCGCGCGGCGGCCGACGGCCTGGTCGTCGTCGACGCTTCGGGGACGGTTCGGTTCCTCAACGCGGCGGCCGAGATCTTTTTCGGGGCCAAGGCGGCGGCGCTGCTCGGCCGTCCGTTCACGCGCCCGGTCAAGCCGGGCGACGTCTCGCTCGTCGAGTTCGCGCGTCCCGGCGGCCCGTCCTCGGTCGAGATGCGCGTGACCGCGGTGTCCTGGAACGGCGAGCCGGCTTGCCTCGCCTGCTTTCACGACGTAACCGACCTGCTGCGGCGCCTCGAGTCGGGCCGCACGGCGGCCGCCCGGAGCGCCTAGGCTAGCCCTCGCGAAGGGCGGCGAGGAAGATCTCTCCGTACTCGACCCACTTCTTCGGGCCGACGCCGGACACCTGGCGCATCTCCTCTTCGTTCCTCGGCATCTGGGCCGTCATCGCCATCAAAGTCGCGTCGTTGAACACCATGTAGGCGGGCACGTGCCGCGCGTCGGCGAGCTTCTTTCGCAGGGCCTTGAGCTTCGAGAACAGGGAGTTGCCGGCCGAGGTGGCCGCGGTCTCGGACGGCGCGCGCGAGCCGAAGGACATCTTCTTGGCCGTCGCCACCATGGGCGAGGAGCCGACGGGATCGAGGCCCGCGCAGGCGTCGCAGGACGCGCCGCAGGCGGCCATCTCCTCACCGAGGTGCTTGGCCATCGTCTGATGGCGGCAGCTGCGGCGGTCGATCGTGCGGAACATCTCCCGCGCGCGGGAGCGGTGCCACTCGGCCTGGGAGGACTCGAGGTCGGACACCAGCCGCTCGTAGCTCATCACGTCGGCCCACGAGTAGAACATGACGCAGTCGCTGGGCGCGCCGTCGCGGCCCGCGCGGCCGACCTCCTGGATATAGGACTCGACCGACCGAGGCATGTCGCGGTGGATGACGAAGCGCACGTCGGGCTTGTCGATGCCCATGCCGAAGGCGACGGTGGCCACGATCACGTCGGCGTCGTCGCGCTTGAAGGCGTTCTGCACGTGCTCGCGCTGGGCGTTGTCCATGCCCGCGTGATAGGCGAGCGCCTTCACGCCCCGTCCCGACAGGAACTCGGCCATGGACTCGACCGAGCGTCTCGAGAGGCAGTACACGATCCCGCTCTGGCCCTTGCGGCCCTGCACGAGGCGCAGGATCGAGTTCTTCGTGTCGTTGACCGTGCCCGGGCGAGGGGCGGCCTTCTCTCCGGTCTTCAGATACGCGGACAGATGAAGGTTGGGACGAAAAAACGAGCCTCTGACCCGGAGCGGCTCGGCCATGGCGAGCTGCTCGACGATGTCGTTGGTCACAGGCAATGTTGCCGTTGCCGTCAGGGCCAGGACCGGCACTCCATACCTTGCCTTCAAGCCTTTGAGATTTCTGTACGCCGGCCGGAAATCGTGGCCCCACTGGCTGATGCAATGCGCCTCGTCGACGGCGATCATCGCCAGCTTGGCGCCCGAGAGCGCCGCGCCGGCGCCCGCCTCGAGGCCTTCGGGGGCGGCGTAGACGAGCTCGTAGTCGCCGCGCTGCAGGCCCTCGATGCGCGCGCGCCGCTCGTCCGGGGCGATGCTCGAATTGAGGAAGGTCGCGCGCAGGCCGACCGAGATCGCGGCGTCGACCTGGTCCTTCATCAGCGAGATCAGCGGGCTGACGACCAGAGTCACGCCTTTTAAGAGCCGCGCCGGTATCTGGTAGGTCAGGGACTTGCCCGCGCCGGTGGGCATGACGCCGATGCAGTCGCGCCCGGCCATGACCGCCTCGATGATCTCTTTTTGACCGGGGCGGAAGGACGGGTAGCCGAAGACGTCTTTGAGGACCTGTTCGGGCGTCATCGTACTATTGTACGACAAAATCGTCACGCACATTTGACGCGTTCGTCGTGCGCGCCGAGTGGTTCGCCGCGCGCGGCTCCTCTATACTGGCGCCATGAACCATCCCCGGCCCTGGCGGACGATCTGGATCTCGGACATTCACCTCGGCACCCGCGACTGCAAGGCCGCGTACCTGCTCGAGTTCCTCAAGCACAACGAGTCCGAGACGCTGTATCTCGTCGGCGACATCGTGGACGGGTGGCGGCTGAAGTCCTCCTGGCACTTCTGGAACCAGCTTCACAACGATGTCGTGCAGAAGCTGCTGCGCAAGGCGCGCCGCGGCACGCGCGTGATCCTCGTGCCCGGCAACCATGACGAGGCCCTGCGCGAGTTCGCCGGCTTGCGCTTCGGCGGCGTCGAGCTGGCTCTCGAGGCCGTCCACACGACCGCCGACGGCCGGCGCCTGCTCGTCATTCACGGCGACCAGTTCGACGGCGTCGTGCGCCACGCGCGGGCGATCGCGATGCTCGGCGTCTGGGCCTACGACGCGGCCCTGCGCGTCAACCATTGGTTCAACGCCGGGCGGCGGCTCCTCGGCATGCCGTACTGGTCTCTCTCCGCTTACCTGAAGCACAAGGTCAAGAACGCCGTCGAGTTCATCGCGAGCTACGAGGCCGAGATGATCGCGGAGACCAGACGGCGCGGCCTCGACGGGGTCGTCTGCGGCCACATCCACCACGCGGAGATCCGCGAGTCGGGCGGCGTGCTGTACTGCAACGACGGGGACTGGGTCGAGAGCTGCACGGCGCTCGCCGAGGACTTCTCCGGGAAGCTCTCCATCATTCACTGGGCCGAGGTCCGCGCGGAGCGGCTCGAGGGGGCCGCCGCTTGAGCGAGAAAATCCTGATCCTGCACGCCTCGGTCGGTTCGGGCCACACCCGCGCCGCGCAAGCGGTCGCCGCCGCGTTGAAGCTCGAGGCGCCGGATGCGAACGTCGTGACGGTCGACGCGCTCGATCTCGCGCGTCCTTTGTTCAAGCGCGCGTACGGCGAAGGCTACCTGATGCTCATCGAGAAGGCACCCTCGCTGTTCGGCATGCTCTTCGACCTGACGGACCGCCCGCCGAAGGCCCGATCCATCGGCGACGGGGTCCGCCGAGCCGTGCAGCGCTGGGGCGCCAATCATCTCGAAGACTTGGTCCAGGATGGAGGCTGGAACGCGATCATACACACGCATTTCCTGGCGCCCGAGCTGATCGCCGCGCTTCGCCGCCGCGGCCGCGTCACGGCGCCCCAAATGACCGTCGTCACCGACTACGACGCCCACCGCATCTGGGCGCACGAGCCGACCGAGCGCTACTGCGTCGCCTCCCCCCTCGCGGCGGCGTCCCTGCGCTCTCACGGCGTCCCCGCCTCCGCGATCGAGGTGACCGGCATACCCGTCATGCCCGCCTTCTCGGCGCCGGTCGACATCGAAGCGGCGCGGCGCGCCTTCGGGCTGACGGGCGCCTACCCGGTCGTCGTTCAGGCCTCGGGCGGTCAGGGCGCCGGCCCCGTCGAGGAAACCTTCCGCGGCCTGTTGGCCGCGACTATCCCGATGGAGCTCGTCGTGGTGTGCGGACGCAACGAGGCCGCGCGCAAGCGCCTCGCCGCGATCCGGCCGCCGGCGCGGCATCGCGTGCGCGTCGTCGCCTTCACCGACCGGATGCGCGACCTCATGGCGGTCGCCGACCTCCTCGTCACCAAGCCCGGGGGGTTGACCGTCAGCGAGGCGCTGGCCTGCGGCCTGCCGATGGCTCTGGTCAGTCCCATACCGGGGCAGGAGGTTCGCAACGCCGACTATCTTCTCGAGAACGGCGCGGCGGTGAAGGCGGGCTCTCCCGCCGCCCTGACCGGCAAGATCGAGGAGCTTCTGTCGTCGGAGACCCGCCTTCCCGAGATGCGGCGCAAGGCCAGGGCGCTCGGCCGTCCGCGCGCCGCCTTCGCGGTCGCCCGGCGCGCGCTGGAGCTCGCTCGGGGGCGCTCCCCGGCGGCCGCGCGCGCCGAGGAAGCGCTCGCCGCGGCCGAAGTCCCGTTCTTAATATCCCACTGGGCCGTGCCCGGCCTGCGCGCCTAGACGCGAGTCGTTCCCGGTTTTCATTTCCCCCTTCCGGGGTTTTGAGCAGAAAGATGCTCAAAACCCTCGTCGAAGGAATGAAAGCCCTGGGTCCTAAGTCCCAAGGGCAGGCCGGGTCTTTTAATTCGCGTTTGTCACGCGCCCTTTACACGCTGCACATGCCCCTACCAGACCCCGCTGTTACCATCAATCCATGATTCGAGCGCTCATCGCCGTCCTCGTCATCAACTCCTTCCCCGCCCCGGCTCTCGCGCAGGTCGTGCGCGTCGCCGGACCCGTTCGCATGTCCCTCGCCGTCCCGGCGCTCTCCGCCGCGCCGGGGGCCTTCGCGGGGCTGACTCCCGTCTTGTCCGGGCCGTTGCCCATGTTGTCCGCGCCCTCAGTCGTCGCGGCGCCGGTTCCCGCTCTCGCGGCTCCCGCCGCGTTGCTTCCTCTTATGCCCGCGGCCGCGGTCCCGGCGAAGCCGGGGATTCATCCCGAGCGCGCGCTGACCGCCGCCAAGACGGCCGCGGCGTCCGCCGCCGAATTCGCGGCCAGCCCCGGGTCGCTCGAGTTCGACCGGTCACGCGCCGATTTCGCCGACGGCTCGGTTCGACGCGCGGCTTTCGTCGAAGCCGTCGTCTCCGCCGTGTCGCCGGTCCGGCTCTGGGCCGCGCTGCGGCCCTCGGCCCGTGCCGCGTCCTCCGGCGCGTCTCGCCCGATGCCCCCCGTCCCCCCCGCCGCCGCCCCGCGGCTGGCGCCCTTCCTCGGCGGCACCTTCCTCGCCCAGGTGGCGAGCAACGCCTTGCAGGTCACCATGCCCTTGCTGATCCTGCAGGTCACGGGCTCGGCGGCGGCCGCCGCCTTCGCCGCCACGCTCTCCTCGGCC
>JAQTNG010000224.1 GCA_028714015.1 Elusimicrobiota bacterium
TCTGCTCGGCTTCGACCTGCTTGCGCGCGGTGTTGTCGGTGCCGATCAGCAGGTAGCCGATGATCACGCCCTCCGCATCGCGCAGCGCCGTGACCGACACGACCGCCGGAAAGCGGCTGCCGTCCTTGCGGATGTAGGTGAGTTCGTAGATGTCCTCGATGCCGCGCGAAGCCTTGAACACCAGCGCTTCGAATCCCGGCGTAATCTTGGTTCCGAGTTCAACGCTCAGCGCCCTGGCACGCGCGATCACTTCCTGCGGGTCGGAAATGTCGGCGGGCGTAATCTTGTTCATCACGTCGGCGGCGGCGTAGCCCAGCATGCGCTCGGCGCCGACGTTGAATATCTGGATGACGCCTTTCGCGTCGGTCGCGATGCTCGAGAAGTTGGCGCTGTTGAGAATCGCGTTCTGCAGGGCCCCGGTTTTAAGCAGGGCCTCCTGGCGGCGGTCTTCGATGAGACCCTCGGCCGTGGCGACGGCGGAGTCGAGCAAGGCGGGATCGGGCATTTTCCTGGACATGGCGGCCTCTGTGCAAGCGAGAATGCGTCTGGCGCATCGCGCGATCGCGGTGAGCGGCTTGAACTTGAGTATACACGTCGCCGCAGCCCGCACCAATCCGTAGATATACCGAGAACGGGGATCGCGCGCCGCGGCGGGGCTTAACGGCCGGACTTCGCTTCGGAGTCGCGCCCCTTGCTTAACGGCGAATCCTCGATCAGCGCGGCGACCTGCGCTCCGGTGCCGACCGACAGGGCGGGGCCGCCGAGCAGGCGCTTTTCGTCGAGGACGACGCAGGGGCCGAGGCGGCGCAGGCGCTCGCGTCCCGCGACCCCGTCGTAAGGGGGCAAAGTCGGGTAGTCGATGCCCTCCGAGGCCTCGGCGACGAGGAAATGCGGGCGCTCGGGGAGGTAGTAGTAGCGCATCGGGAGGTAATAATAGGTCTCGAGGTAGACGAGGGGAAGGCGCCGGTCGGTGCGTTGGATCGCGGCGGCGAGGCGGTCGAGGCGCGGGTCGATGATCCGGCCCGAGAAGAAATAGCCGACGGCTCCGACGGCGACGATCGCCTCGAGCGCGACGCGGGCGGCGGACGCGGGGCGGCCCGGGCGCGACGCGACGAGGGCCGCGAGCAGGAACAGGAACGGCGCCAAGGGCGCGAAATAGCGCGCCTGCGTCACCGGGCGTCCGCAGAGGAGCTCGGCTACGAACACCAGCGCCGTGAAGGCGGCGGCGTGCCACAGAAGAAAGCCGAGCGCGCGGCGCTCCTCCGGGTCGCCGCCGCGGCGAACGAGACGGGCCCCGGCCGCGGCGGCCAGCGCCAGCAGGCCCGCGCCGATCGCCGGCGTGAACCAGGGGGGCAGCAGCAGTCCCAGATAGGTGACGTCGAAGAACAGCGTCCCGAGCAGGTCGCATAAATGACGGAAGTTCAGCGGGTCGGCGACGACGAGGTCGCCGCGATGAGCGCCGAACTGGGTCAGGAAGGAGCCGAGCCAGGGGAGGAAGGCCGCCGCGACGACGGCGTGAGCCGCGAGCCACGCGGCCCGCTCGCGCGGCGTTCTCCTCCAGCGCAGCAGCAGCCACGCGGCGTGCGCGGCGAGGATCAGCCCGAAGTAGTAATGCGCGTAGAGGCCGAGCGCGCCGAGCGCCGCGTAACCCGCCCACAGCCGCCGCGTCGGGCGCTCGGACAGCTCCCAAGTCAGCCGCGCCTGGCAAACCACGATCAGCGACAGCA
Source organism: Elusimicrobiota bacterium (assembly GCA_028714015.1). GTDB lineage: Bacteria > Elusimicrobiota > Elusimicrobia > UBA1565 > UBA9628 > GWA2-66-18. Next base: position 1,728 of record JAQTNG010000224.1, read on the forward strand.
GGGCGTAGACGCGGCCGTCCTGCGCGAGGTGGATCCAGTACGAAGACGCCGCGGCGAGGAACAGCGCGAGCAGCCGCGCGCGTTCGGGCAGGAGGCGCTCGCTCAGGCTCCGGAACGCGACCAGGGCGCCGATTCCGCATAGGGCCGAGAAGACGCGCAGGCCGATGCGCGCATCGGCGAAGAAAGCCAGCCAGCCGTGCATCAGCACGGAATACAGCGGGGGGGTGACCTCGAAGCGCATGAGGAACGAATGCATGTGCGCCAGAGGCTGGCTCGCGACGAGCAAGGTGTCGGCCTCGTCGAACCACAGCGACCGGCTTCCGAGGAACAGACAGCGCAGCGCGGCGCCGGCAACGAGCACGACGACCGCCGGCGCGGCGCGCGCGCGCCAGGAACGCGCGACGCGAGGGATCACGGGCCGATTATGCCAGATTAGGCGCGAGGCAAGGTGAAGTGGAAGGCGCTGCCTTTTCCGGCGACGCTCTCCGCCCAGACGCGCCCGCCGTGAAGATCGACGATGGCCTTGACGATCGCCAGGCCCAGGCCCGTGCCGTGGATGTGCTGCGTCGCGCGGCCGCGGTAGAAGCGGTCGAAGATCCGGCCGAGGTCCGCCTTCGTCATGCCGCGCCCCGTGTCTCGCACCGTGACGACGACTCCGGCCTCGTCGGCTCGGGCCGAGATCTTGACGCGGCCGCCGGGCCGGGTGTATTTGAAGGCGTTGTCGAGCAGGTTCTGGAAGACCCGCGCCAGACGGTCGGCGTCGGCGCGCACCATCAGCCCCGGCGCCACGCTGATGGCCAGCGGCGAGCGTCCCGCGTCGATGAGCGGCGAGAGGTTCCGCACGCACTCCTTGACGAAGCCGGCCAGGTCCAGGATCTTGAACGCCGGGACCTTGGCCCGCGAGTCCAGGTCCGACATGACCAGCAGGTCGTCGACGAGCAAGGTCAGCCGCTCCGTGTGCCTCTCGATCGTCAGGACGAAATCAAGGCGGTTCTCCTCGTCCTCGAGGCCGCCGCGGCGCAAGGTCTCGGCGAAGCCTTTGATGGCCGCCAGCGGGGTGCGCAGCTCGTGGGAGACGGTGGCGATCATGTCCTTCGTTATCCTCTCCCGCTCGCGCAGGAGCTCGGCCTCCGCGGTGACCTTCATGTCGTGCAGGCGGCCGGTGATGTCGCGCACGGCCCCGACGGCTTTCACCCGGCCGTCGATGGTGCATCTGGAGGTGGATATCTCGGCCGGGAAAATGGTCCCGTCTTTTTTTCGATGGCGCAGGCCGGGCACGATGCCTTTGCTCAGCCCCGCGCTCACCCGATCCACGCTTTTGCGCGTCTTCCCGGGGTCCGCCGAGAGATCCTCGACCTTGAGGGACAGCAGCTCCGCCTGGGTGTACCCGTAGAGCTCGAGCGCGGCCGCGTTGGCGCTTTCGATCCGGTGCGTCCTCGCGTCGACGAACAGGACGGCGTCGAAGCCGCTCTCGAAAACCCCCCGATACTTCGCCTCGCTGTCGCGCAGCGTGGCTTCCAGCCGCTTGCGCGTCAGAGCCGCCCCGATGCTCGTTCCGATTTCTTCCATGATCCCGATCGCGTCGGGGGTGAAGCAGCCTTTGCGCCGGTCGTTGAGGTGGATCATCCCGACGATCCCGTCCTTGCCGCGAATCGGCACCAGGGCCACGGAGGCGTAGCCTTGATGGATGCATTCGTTGCGGGGGCGGAACCGGGGATCCTCTCCGGGCGCAAGGTCGAGGAGCGGCGAGGAATCGTTCGTCCAGAAGCTTCCGCCCGGCGTGAGAAACGGATTGGCCCGGTCCGTTTTTCCGGAAAGGACCATGCCGCAGGTGCAGGCCAGGCGGACCCGCCCGTCTTTGTCCCGGCACGCTCCGCCGTTCGCGTCGCGCGCGATCAAGGTGTCTTCCGTCGACAGGAATTCGCGGGAAAAGCCCTTCTGGGCGGAATAGGGGAAGTCGTCGCCTTCCCTCAGGCGGATGCCCACGGCATCGAAGCCGGTGCTCGCCTTCAAGGCGGCGATGACGAGGCGGATCGAATCCCGGAATTCTCCCGGCTCGTTGAGGATCTTCAGGACTTCCCGGCCTATTTCCCGATAGGCTTTATCCGGATCGAGCAAAGTGATGTCGCGGGCGTGTTTGATTCCAAAAGGAGTCGCAACGCTCCGGCCAGCGCCGAGGCGGCTACGCGCCGTTGGGCGAGTCGGCGGCGATGTCCCCGGTGAGCACCGGGAGGGTCATCTTCAGGAACAGCGTGTAGACCAGCATTCCGAACGCCCAAATCCCGGCGCAGACGAGCCACTCGTTGCGGGTGGGGAAGTACTCGACCATCTCGCCCAGAGGGCTCGGGACGAAGGCCGGTATGATCAGGCCCATCCCCTTTTCGATCCAGATGCCGACGATGGCCAGCACGCAGGCCAGGTTGAGGTATTTGAGGCTGCGCGATTGGGGCAGCACGAGCAGGATGAGGGCCGCCGTGTCGAGGGCCATGGCCGTCCAGATCCAGGGCACGAGGCCGTAGTGGCCATGGAGGCCGAAATAGAGGTATTTGGCCGAGGCGACATGGGCCGAGTCGGTGTAGAACTCCTTGAAGAGCTCGCAGAAAAGAAGGAAGACGTTGATGATCATCGAGACCTGCACGATGCTGCGCAGCATGAAGATCGCCTTGTCGGTGATCTTATAGGCGGACACGCGGCGGATGACCTGCAGCGTCAAGATGAGAAAGCCGGGGCCCGCGGTGAAGGCCGACGCCAGGAATCTCGGGGCGATGATGGCCGAGTTCCAGTAAGGCCGCCCCCCGAGACCGACGTACAGGAACGCGGTCACGGTGTGGATGCTGAAAGCCCAGATGATGGCGATGAAGACGAAGGGGATGTAGAACATCGGGGTCGGCTTGCGCTTGCAGTACACCATGTAGACCAGATAGCCGCAGATGTGGGCGTTCAGCGCCAGGTAGACGTTGAGGACGATGACGTCCCAGCTGAGCATCGAGATCGGCCAGTTGAACTTGCCGATGCCCGGGATGATGTGCCAGAAGCGGTCCGGGCGCCCCAGGTCCACCGTGACGAAGAGCAGGCACATGATGATGACGGCGACCGCCAGCAATTCTCCGAGGATGACGATGTCGTGCAGGGTCTCGTCCTTGTAGATGTACACCGGCACGACGATCATCACCGCCGCCGCCGCCATGCCCACGAGGAAGGTGAAGTTGGCGATGTAGAGGCCCCAGGAGACCTGGTCGTTCATGCCGGTCACGCTCAGCCCGATGACGAACTGCTTGCAGTAGGCGTTGAGCCCCAGGAGGCAGACGCCGGTCAGCGCCGACATCCATAGGAAATAGCGCCAATCGCCGCGGATGGTCTCGCGGGCGCAGCGTCCGACGAACACGAGGTAGTCCTTGAGGGCTGTGGTCATATTAAAGGTCGAAGTAGTAGTAGAAGCGGGGCAGCGTGCCGACTTCTTCCTTGAGGACGTAGACTCTCTTGTTCTTTATGATGTTGGAGATTTCGCTTTCCGGATCGAGCAGGTTCCCGAACTTGCGCGAGCCGGTGGGGCAGACCTCGACGCAGGCCGGATATTTGCCGTTGCGGGTGCGGTGCAGGCAGAAATGGCACTTCTCGACGACGCCCTTGGGGCGCGGGCGGTTGGAGAGCAGCCCCATCTCCGGGTTGAGCTCGTCGGCGGGAATCTGAGGCTTCTCGAAATTGAAGCGGCGCGCGCCGTAGGGGCAGGCGGCCATGCAGTAGCGGCAGCCGATGCACCAGTTGTAGTCGATGACGACGACGCCGTCGGGCTCAGCCCAGGTGGCCTTCACGGGGCAGGCCTTCACGCAGGGCGCCTTGCGGCACTGGTGGCACTGCACGGGCATGTAATAGGAGTCCTTCTTCGGGACCTGGCCTTCGTACTCGGTGCTGGCGGTTTCCACGTCGATCGAGCCTTTTTCCATCTCCAGCACCCGGATGTACTGGATCTCGGGATTGCGCGACTGATTGTTCTCCTTCATGCAGGCGTACACGCATTTGCGGCAGCCGATGCAGCGTCCGATGTTGAGGGCGTAGCCGAACTCGACGCCGGTCAGGGGGGGTGGATCGGTAAGGTGGGGGCGCACGCCGTACTCCTTCTCGACCTGGGCGGAGATGCGCGCGATGATGGCTTCCTTGTCGGCGGGAGTCAGCTCCTTGTAATGCTTGCGGAGGAACTCCTCCAAGGTCGGCAGGTCGGTGATGTCCTTCAGCGGAGCCAGCGCGGCCGCCGTGGCCGCCACGGCCGCGGTCGCCGCCGCCGCCAGGAACGCGCGGCGGCTGATGTCGGTTCCCGTCTCGCCGGGCTTCTGTTCCTCTGACATCACTCATGCCCTCCCTGGTCGGCGCCGGGGTGGACGCTCGTGCCGCGCGTGCGCGGGTTGATGTGGGGCGCCGGAGCGGCCTGCAGCGGCTTGAAGACGGGCCAGTGCGGGTTGTGGCAGGCGATGCACACCGTCGGCTTGGGGCCGCCTTTGGCGACGTCCCAGAAGCCGCTGCGCCGCCCGTGGGCTCCGTTGTTCCAGTCGCGGTAGGTCGTGCCGTGGCACTTGGCGCAGAGCAGCTCGACGTTGGCGAGCTTGATCGGGCTGCCGTCGAAGTTGGAGAAATCCGCCGGCTGCTTGCGGTTGTGGCAGTTGAAGCAGTGCTTGTTGAGGCCGTGCTTGAGCTCGATCTTTTCGTGGAAAACGCCCTTTTCCTTGGGGTCTCCCTGAAGCGGGTCGACGCCGGCGTGGCAGGACTG
>JAQTNG010000225.1:0-832 GCA_028714015.1 Elusimicrobiota bacterium
GGGCGCTCCTAGAATGGAGGCGGCCTCGAGAGCCGCGCCGAGAGCCGTGCCCGCGTCGTTGGCCGCGGGCTGGACGAACATGGCCCGCGGCTTGAAGGTCCGGCGTATGAGCTCGTTTAGGCGGCAGTTGAGGGCCACGCCTCCGGCCAGGCACAGGGAGGCCCCGCGCGGAACGCCGGCGTCCTTGAGGATCGCGATGACCGTTTTCTCGAGGGCGGCCTGAAGGGACGCGGCCAGATTTTTGTGGCCGGCCTTGAGCGGCGCGCCCGGCGCGCGGGCCAGAGCCTTGAAGCGCTCGACGAGACCCCTCTCGTGTATGGAATACTCGCCGCGCGCGCGGCGCGACAGGAAGCGCGTCAGATCATAGGCCGGCCGGCCGAAGGACGCCAGGGCCATGACGCTTCCCTGACCGTGCGAGCCGAAGCCCAGGAGCCGCGTCGCCGTCTCGTACACGCCGCCGATGGAGCGGTCGGTGAGGCTCAGAATGTCCGAAACCCGGCGCAGGCGCCCGCGCGAGCCGCGGAACACCGCGGCGGTCTCGCGGTCGCCGCGCCCGTCGACGGTCAGCACCCAGGAGTCCTTCTGATCCGAGACCCGCCACGCGGAGGCGGCATGGCTGAGATGATGAGGCACGTAGACGACGCGGCCCGCGCGAAGAACCGGGATGGGTTCGCCGGACTCGTGCGCGCGGTAGGCGCGGCGGTAGCGCGCGGGAATGCCGTTGACCGCGATGGCGTCCATGTCGTCGAGCGTCAGGCCGCGCTCCGAGAGCAGCGCCCCGGCGGCGCGCCGGCACAGGACCTCCTCGAGGCACACGGTCGGATCGGAGGCG
>JAQTNG010000225.1:842-6468 GCA_028714015.1 Elusimicrobiota bacterium
GCGCACGCGCGAGAGGCGCTCCTCCTCCACCGCGCCCGCGACCGAACCGTCCTCGAGCAGGGCGGCCGCGTGCTCCTGCATGGTCGTCACGGCCAGGCCCAGCACCCATTTCGGTTTTCGCCTCGGCTCCGGCTTGGGCAGAAGATACGACGGCGGAAAGGGCGAGGGCAGGGCCGGCCCCGGCGCCCCGCGCAGGCGGGACAGCCAGCCCGGGCGGCCGGCGAGCGAGCGCGCCGCGGTGGCGCTCGACGCCCCGTAGAGCGGGCGCAGCGCGTCCTGCGGGCAGGCCTCGACGCAGTCGAAGCAGCTCAGGCAGCTCTCCATGCCGCCCGGCGCGAAGGTTCCCTTCGACGCCAGGCTCCGGGTCGGGCACAGCTCGGCGCAGAGCCCGCAGCCGTCGCAGCGCGCGGGATCGACGAGGACGGGCGGCGCCTCGCCGGCGGCGGCCGAGCGCGCGATGGTCGGCCGCCGCGCCACGCCCCACTCGAGGCCGTCGAGAAGCAGGTCGGCTTCCGGGGACGGGGGCGGCGCGTCCTCGGCCATGGCCGACTTAAGCCACGCCAGCGCCTTCGGTTCGTTTGATGCCGCGACGATGCGCGCGGGGCGCACGCCCCGGGATCCTCCCGGCCGAAGCCAGCTGATCACGCGCGCCCCGCCGCCGATCCGGGCGAGGACCTCCGCCTCGACGCGCGCCGCGTCGTTCCCCTCGTCGAAGACCTCGCCGAGCGCGATGATCCACGTCGGCCGCCGGCGCCGGTCCTCGAAAGCCCCGCCCGTCGTCCCGGCGCCGTTCTCGGCCCGGCACGGCAGAAGCGGCGACAGCCGTCCGCGCAGCCAGGTCAGAGCGCGGGCGGCGGAGTCCGAACCGAGGTCGCCGCTCAGCCGAAGGGTCGCGCCTTCATCGGAAAGGACCAAAACGAAGTCCCGCAGTCCCTGCTCCTCGAGCCCCGCGACGAGCTCGCGCGGGTCGAGCCGCGTGCCGAAATAATCCGTCACCGGCCGTGAGGTCGTGATCATCGCGTCGCGTATTGTATACAATGCGCCGAGAAGCAGCACCCTCTATGGCGAATCTCGGCTACATCCAGGTCGTACGGCGCTGCAACCAGGTTTGCCGGTTCTGCTCGAACCCGGTCAACGAGCGCGAGCTCACGCTCGCCCAGGGCAAGCGCCTCATCGACGGCTATCGCCGCCGGGGCTATGACGGCGTCATCCTCACCGGCGGAGAGCCCACGCTCTACAAGCCTCTCCCCGAGCTGATCGCCTACGCCGTGCGCAAGGGCATGCCCTGCCGCCTGATCACCAACGCCCAGCGCACCGCCGATCCCGTCTACCTCGACGGCCTCATCGATGCGGGGCTGAGCCACCTGCACGTCAGCGTGCACAGCCACCGCAAGGCGGTGCAGGCCGATCTGTCCGGCAATCCCGATTCCCTGGCGAACATCGTGCGCACTTTGGCCCGCTTGAGCCGCCGCGGACTCGCCGTGGACGTCAACCAGACCATCTGCGCCCAGAACGGCGACCACATCCATCTCACCGCGCGCTGGCTGTGCGAGCGCTTCCCCTATCTGAAGCATTTCTCCTGGACCTATCTCGACCCGCTCGTCGAACGGGTCGAGCACGACCGCGGAACCATCCCCACGCTGCGCGGCACCAAGCGCTCGCTGCTGCTGGCCATGCGCTTCCTCGACCGCGCCGGCCGCACCTTCCGCCTGGAGAAGGTGCCGCTCTGCTACATGGGCGAGTTCGGCCACTGCTCCACCGAGACGCGCGCCATCGTGAAGAGAGAGTCTCGCGCCGTGGATTTCCTCGACGAGCGGGTGCATTACAAGGAGCACCGCTGGCGCTACGGGAAAGCCGCCGCCTGCGGGAAGTGCACCTTGACCAAGATCTGCGCCGGCCTGTGGGACATGGGAGGAAGCTACGATCCGGCGGAGCTCGTCGCCCAGAAAACCGACCCGCGGCCGATCATCCGCCGCGTTCTCGCCTAGGTCATTTGTTGCAGCAGACGTACCGGGCCGTATCGACGGCGCCCAAGGGCATCTCGACCTGATTGGCGCCCCAGGTTCCCCAGGCCCTGTAGATTCGGGTCACTCCGTTCGGGGCGACCAGGAACGGGCTGGGATTGTTCTGGAAGCTCGTCCCCTCGATGTAGACGCCGGGGGTGAAAGTCGCGTACCGGCCCGCCGCGCAGAGGGGGTTGGTGCCGGCGACCGCCGTGGTCGGAAGCGCGTCGCAGCCGCTCGCATTGATGTGGATGTAGCCGTTGCCGCTGCCTCCCGAGGCGAGGTTGATGTTCCCGGCGATATCGAGCGCCTGGGCCGGCGCCGCGATCCCGATGCCCAGCTTGCCGCTGACGATCAGCGCGTCGGCGGGCGGGACGGTGCCCGCGTAGCCCGCGCCCACGGACATGCTCCCGGAAACCGCGAGCTTGGCTCCGGGCCCGGTGGTGCCGATGCCGACCTTGGTGCCGGCGCCGCCGTCGCGGGCGAGGAAAGTGTTGCCGGTGGTGATCATGTTCGTGTACACGCCGGAGGGCGCGGGGTAGTAGGTGCTCAGGGTCACGCTCTCGGAGTTGAGGTCCCCGACCGCCGCGAGCAGCATCACCGCCATGAGCGGGATGCGCAGCGTGCGCGGGCCGTAGACGAGGCTCAAGTCGAAATTCAGACGGATCGTGCGCTGCTCCATAGGTCCTCCCCTGCTTCAAGAGTGTAGCGGCCAAGCCCCGCGCCGACTATGACCAACATCATACAATCTGCCGAGGCGGTCGGCGCGAAGTTCCTTGCGCCGGTGCATGGTGAAAGTGTTGCATATAGTGACCTGGCGTTTTCGAGGGGGGCCATGCGGTTAATGCGCGCGTACGGCTGGGTGTTCCTGGCGACGGGGATCGTCTTCGTCGCCGCGGCCGTCCCCCTGACCGCGCTGCTGGGCCTGCCCAACGGGGGCATGGGTCTGTGGCTGGGCCTTGCCGGCTCGCTCATGGCCGTCATCTCGCTCTTGTCCTTCCAGATCGCCGAGGATCCCTTCCTGGATTCGAGATGGAACCTTCTCCTCCTGTCCAAAGCCGTCTCTTCCCTTTTGTTCGCGGCCTTCGCCGTCCTCGGCCATAACGCGGCCTTCCTGATCGGGACCGCCGTGGATTCAGCCATCTTCCTCCACCTCGCTTTCCTCCGTTCCGGGGTAAGCTTCCCTCACCGAGGCCGCGCCGGCGCCGGCCCGTTCTCGGAGGCGTGGTTCGTCATGGTCTGCGACCCCGCGAGCCGGCGGGGCTTCTGGGCGCGCTACGCGCTGTCGCGCGGCCGCGCGCAATGCCGCGCCGTCCTCTTCGACAAGGCGGCCGGACGAGTCGCGGCCGAGAGCTGGGAGCGTCCCCTGTCGGAGCTCGAGAGCGGCTCCGCGACGGCCTACCGCCTCGGAGACCTCAGGCTCGCCCGCGGCTGCGCCGCCGGCCCCTCGTGGAACCTGTCGTGGCCCGAGGCCGAGGTCGGGGCTTTGGGCTTCGCTCCGCCCCTGCTCACGGGCGCGGGGCTTCTGAGCGCCGGCTACGAGGCCGCCGAGGGATTGGTTCGCGTCACCGGCGAGGTCCGGGTCGACGGGCTGACCGCGCGCTTCACGAACGCGGCCGGCGGCGTGGGCCATCTCTGGAGCCCGCGCGGGGCCCGGGGCTGGCGCTGGGCGCGGGCCGTCTTCGAGCGCCCCGGCGGGACGACGGTCTTCGAGATACTGACCGCCGACGCGCCGCTGCCCGGACGGCTGAGCGCCCCGCTCACGGCCGCTCGCCTCGTGCACGAGGGCCGAAGCTTGAGCTCCGTGGGCGCGCTCGCCTCGCTGCGCGCGCGCTCCGAGCTGCGCGGCGGAACCTGGTCCTTCCGCGTCCGTTTCGGCGGGGTCGTCGCCGAGGGCGAGTGCCGCCTCGATTCGGGCCTCATCGCGGAATTCCCCTACGATGCGCCGGCCGGCCGCGGCGTCTGCCGCACCTCGATGACGGGGAGCCTGCGCCTGAGCGTGCGCGAGGGCGGCTTCCCCCTGGCGGAGCTCGAGACCCCGGAAGGCGCCATCGTCGAGTTCGCGGAGCCCTCCGCATGATCAGCGTCTCCCTCATCCTGCCGCTGGCGCGCGGCTACGCGCGGCACGCGGGCCTCGACGACGACCGCCAGGCCCTGGCCGCGCGACTGCGCGCCCGCCTCGAGCTGGCTCCCTGGTGGGCGCGCGCCTACTTCGGCGCCGGCGCGCTTTTCGTGCGGTTCGCCGCCCCCCTCCTTTATCTGGGCCGGGCGAGCACCTTCGCCGGGCTCGACGAGGACGAGCGCGAGAAGCTCCTCGGCCTGCTCCAGCGCGACGGCCGGCCCGCCGCGCGGGCGGCGTTCCTGGGAGTCAAGACCATGCTGGCGGTGACGTGCTACGGCCCGGCGGGCCTGGCCGCGCGCGGGGCCGGAGGAACGGATGGCGCCTGAGCGCTGGGACTTCGTCGTCGCGGGCAGCGGCGCCGGCGGCGCCGCCGCGGCGGCGCGCCTCGTGGAGGGCGGAGCGCGCGTCCTGCTCGTCGAGGAAGGCCCCTTGGCGCGCCCGGCCGGCGACGCCTTCGAGGCCGTGCAGCGCTACTACTCCGACGGCGGCCTGCGCGCCGCGCTCGGCGACGGCCTCCTGCCCATCCCCACGGGGCGCGCGGTGGGCGGCACGACGACAATTAATTCAGGCACATGTCTTCGTCCTCCAGCGGATATTCTGGCGGGCTGGGAACGCTCGTCGGGCGGAGCTTTCCGGGTTTCGGATTTCGGCCGCCATGTCGAGGAAGTCTGGCGGCGCTTGAAGGCCAAAACGGCGCCGACGGAGACGATGACCGGCTCGTCGAGGCTCTTTCTCCGCGGCCTCGAGAAGCTCGGCGTTCCGGGCGGGCACAACCTCGACCGCGCCGAGGACGGCTGCGCCGGCAGCGGGCTGTGCTGCTTCGTCTGCCCGCGCGACGCCAAGATGACTTCGGTCAAGGCGTTCCTGGCCGGGCTTGACGGCAAAGCGGGCTTCGAACTGAGAAGCGGAGCCACGCTCGTCGACATCGAAACCGGCCGCGACGGCGTACGCTTGGGAGTGCGTTTTTCCGACGGCAAAATTGGAGAAGTTCAGGCGAGAGGGGTTGTCCTCGCGTGCGGAACAATGGCTACGCCTTATTTCGTGCGCAAGTTCCGCCTCGGCCCGAATTGGCGCGCGGCGGGCGCCGGCCTCACCGTTCATCCGGCGGCCAAGGTCTACGCGCTGTTCGACGAGAAGGTCGAGCCCTGGAAAGGCGTGCCCCAGGGCGCCGGGGTCGTGGACCCGCATGATCCCGCCATCCGCTACGAGGGCGTCTACGTCCCACGCGAGATGGCCGCGCTCGCCGTGCCTCTCGAGGGGCGCGCGCTCAAGCGCTGGATGGACGCGCACGCGAACGTCGGGAGCTTCGGCTTCATGATCCGCGACGAGAGCCGCGGCCGCGTCGACCATCCGCTCGGAGCCGCCCATCCCGTCGCGCGCTACCGCATGAACCCGCCCGACTACGCGCGCATGGTCCGGGGCGCGCGCTTCACGGCGCGCGTGCTGCTCGCCGCCGGAGCCAAGCGCGTTCTTCTGCCGTTCAACATCGAAGGCAACGAGG
>JAQTNG010000226.1 GCA_028714015.1 Elusimicrobiota bacterium
CGTAGAGCGCGTTCATCCGCCGGTGGGACGCGCCGGAAAGGTACTGGAGCTTCAGGCGCTGGTTGAGCCAAGCCTGGCGCCAGGGCCCGTTGGTCCGGAAGCGCACCGCCGAGGTCGTCGAGACGAAAGGCGCGATCGTCGGGCGGCCGCTTTCGCGCAGGATCAAGGACAGCTCGGTGTCCTCGAATATTTCCACCGGCGGGATCGGCCGGGTCAGGAGGCTTTTCTCGAAGAACACGCAGTGGTCGAGATAGACGATTCCTCCGCGCGCGGCCCGGACCTTGTTCGAGTACCAGCTCGTGAAGCGCAGCAGCGGATGGTCCCAGTCGAAGGCGTGGGTGAACCCGCCCCAGCCCGCCCGGCCCGCGCGGCCGGCCAGCCAGCGCAGGCCCTCGGCTTCGACGAGGCTGCGCGGATGGTGGAGCAGGATCGTCGGGTGCGAGGCGGCGTCGATGCCCGCCTGCAGGCGCGCGCCGCGCGAGGGGCCTTCGACGCGCACGAAGCGCGCGCCGAACCCCTCGGGGACCGGCGCGTCGCCCGCGCAGATCACCTCGAGGCCGCCGGCCTCGCGCAGGCGCTCGAGTATGCGCGGCAGCCAGTCGGCCCCGTTCGCGTGGACGGGAACGACGACCGAGACCGTCATCGCGAGCAGGACCCGCCGCCGAGCACGCAGAAGGAGGCGCAGTGCGGGTGCTGGAGGGCGACGGGCCGCCACGACTCGCGCAGGGTCCGGCCGAGCTCGAAGCGGGGGTCGTAGGGAATGAGGGTGCAGGCGACGACCGCGGGCTTCTCGTCGCCGCGGCGCTTGACCACCATGCGCGAGGAGGCGCACATCACCGTCTCGGGCGCCTTGCCGAGAATGCCCCAGCATTCGGTCGTGATCTCGGGAAGCTCGCCGGCCGCGCCCATCTCGGGGAACACCGTCAGCTCGACGTCGCGGCCGATCGCGCGGCGGTAGCCCGCGCGCGCCGCGGCCTCGTCCTCTTCGACGAAGGCTCGGCCGGCCACGGAGGCGTCGAAGCCCGCGTCGAGCAGCCAGCGCAGGCCGGCCAAGGTTTTGCCGAAGGATCCGGTCCCGCGCTCGGCGTCGTGCGCCGCCGCGGCGTGATGGTCGAGCGACACGCGCAGGCGCAGGCCGGGGCCGGGGCGCACGAGCAGGTCGAGAAGCTCGCGCTTCTTGTTCATCATCGGCGCCATCGCGTTGGTCAGGATCAGGACCGACAAGCCGGAGTCGAGGCATTCCGCCGCCATGGCGAGCAGGTCGGGGTTCAGGAACGGCTCGCCGCCGGTGAATCCGATCTCGCCGGCTCCCATCGCGCGGGCCTCGTCGAGAAAGGGCCGTATCTCCGCCAATCTCAGATATTCGAGGCGGTCGTTGCGCGGGGAGGACTCGATGTAGCAGCGCGCGCACTCGATGTTGCACAAGGTCCCGGTGTTGAGCCACAGCGTCCTGAGCGTCGCGGGCTCGACCTTCGCGCGGGCCTTTCCCTGCGCGGTGGTCTCCGCCGCGGCCCATTTAGCGGCAGGCACCGGCGCCCTCCTTCCTCGTCGGAAACGGCAGGCTCGTCCCGCGGCCGCGGTCGTCGCGGACTCCGGCTTCGATGTCGGCGGCCATGGGGCGCTCCTCCGTGAAAGTCATCGGAGATTGTAGCGTAGTCGGCGCCCGCCGTGTTCCGTCTGGAAACGGTTCCTCGGATATGATAAACCGGGGGCATGATCACGATCCTTCTGGCCGGACTCCTCGCGGCCCCCGCGGCCGCCTCGCTCACCGTCGAGAATCCGCAGGTCTGGAGCCGGGCTCAGGCCATCCTTCGGCCCCTCGCCTCCGCGGTCGACCTGAGCGCGAGCTACGCGACGGGCGGCGCCTGGCTCGACGTGGCCGACGCCGGCCTCGGCATACGCCTGACGGGCCGCCCCGCGACCAACGGGATCGTGAGCTTCAGCGGCCGGGCGGGCGCGGGGCTGTCATTCGAGGCCCGGCCCCTCTCCACGACGCGGCCGGTGTACGGCTACCAGTTCGTTTCGGGATCGCTGTCCGCGCGCGTCGTCCGCTTCGGCGACGGCCTTCTCATCGACGGCCAGGCCGGCGGCCGGCCGTTCGCCCTGACGCTCGAGCGCGCGTTCATGCCGGACACCTGGGACGTCGTCGGCCGCGACGGCACGCGCCTCAAGGCTTGGATCACGCCCTCCTTCGCCCGCCTGAGCGGCCCCTTCGATCCCAATAGGATGACCCCGGAGGGCCTGTCCGTGCTGGGGGCCTCGGTCGCCCTGATGTTCTCCGAGGACGGCCGCTTCGCGGCCCGGCGTCTTCGGCCCGCCCCTCGCCCCTAGGACGGCTCGCCGGGTCGAAGCGTTGCGTCCCGGTATCGTACGGCTCGCCGCCGGGGGGGTACGCGTATGACGACGCATAACGATTGCCAGAGCTGCGGCATGCCGCTCGCGAAGGATCCCAAGGGCGGCGGCACCTACTCCGACGGCACGAAGAGCCACAGCTACTGCAGCCATTGCTACGAGGGCGGCCGGTTCATACGGCCGGACATGACGGTCGATCAAATGAAGGACTTCAGCGCCGGCAAGCTGCGCGAAATGGGGTATCCCAAGTTCGTCGCCCGCCTCCTGGTCCGGAACCTGCACAAGCTCGAGCGCTGGAGCGCGGGCGCCGCCAGGCCCCTGGCGGAAAGCCGGCGTTCCTAGCTTCCCGCGCGGCGCGGCCTGCCGAAGAGATCGCGCAGCTCGTCCTTGGCCCGCTCCAGACGCGCGCGCCGGGCCTCCGGCAGCTTGGCTCCCGCCCGGTTGGCGTAGAAATTCAGCATCGACATCGCCGAGCGAAACGCGGGGGCCTTGCGCCGGCGGCTGCGCTCGGCGGAGCGCTTCAGCGACAGCGCGATGCGCCTCGGATCGTCCTGGGTGAAAACGCCGGGCTCGAGGTCGAGGGCGTCGCTTGCCTGCGTCACGCGCCGGGACCAGCGTCTCAGCGGCCGGCGGGCTTTTTTTCCTGCCATCGCTTCAATGCCGGTATGATCCGGCTGCGATCCGGTATGTCGGGGGACCGGTCGATCATCCCCTGCATGCTGAGGTCCGGGGCCGTGAACATGCCGCTCTGGAAGCAGAAACGGCAATAGTCCTCGGCCATGAGGCCGTCGGCCTCCGTGCCGTAGTCCTCCGGCTGCCGCAGCGGCATGCCGCAGCTCTGGCAAAAAGGGCCCGTGGCCTCCGGTCCTTGCATGGCGCGCCTCCTTCACTCGCCGTCATTCCGATTATAACGGGGGAAATCCGGCCGAGCCATGGAGGGCGGGTCACGGTAAGACGACGGATCGTTTCAGGGCCGCGCCAACCGGGGGCCGATTGTTCCATGCCGGGCGTTGATTTCCCCCGATTGGCCTGTTAATCTATAGGGATATGGGGCGCACACTCGTTCTGAACCGAAGTTTCCGGGCCGTCGCCGTCGCCGATTGGCGGCGCGCGATCACGCTCGTTTACATGGGTTTGGCCGAGGCCCTCGACGAGGACCTGACGCCCTACGATTTCGCGGCCTGGGTCGCCGCGTCGTCCAACTGGGTGGAGATCCCCGCGGGCTTCGTGAGCTCGCCGACGATGCGCTTCGCCGTGCCCGAGGTGATACGGCTCGTGCGCTACGACCGGATACCGCACCGCGAGGTCGCCTTCACGCGCCACAACGTCTTCGCGCGCGACCGCTACAAGTGCGCCTACTGCGGCAAGCGCAAGCCGGCCGACGATCTCGACCTCGATCACGTCGTGCCGCGCTCGCGCGACGGCGCGAACGAATGGACGAACATCGTGACCTCCTGCCGCCCCTGCAATTTGAAGAAGGCCGACCGCCTGCCGGACGAGGCGGGCATGCCGCTGAAGCACAAGCCGGAGCGGCCGAGATGGACCCTGATGGGCAGCCTCGTGCCGCATCCGCGCGCGCACATCCCCGAGAGCTGGAAGAAGCTGCTGTCGCAGGAGACGATGTTCCCGAGCGGAGCTCGGGCGCCGATGTGAGCGTCAAGCCCCTGGGGAAGGCGGAGCTGCGCGAGGGCCTCGTCGCGCGCGAGCCCGAGGATCATAAGGGGATATTCGGCCACGTCCTCGTCGTGGCCGGCTCGCGCGGGATGGCGGGCGCGGCGATCCTGACGGCGCGCGGCGCCCTGCGCTCCGGCGCGGGCCTCGTGACGGTCGCGGCCCCCGGCGGCATAGCGGCGACGGTCGCGGGCGCGGTGCCCTCGGCGCTGACCTTGGCCTTGCCGGAGAACGCGTCCGGCGTCTTCCGCCCGGAGGGCGTGGACCGGCTCAAGGAGTACGCGAAGGAGCGCCGCGTCATGACGATGGCGATCGGCCCCGGCGTGACGACGCACGCGGACGCCGCGCGCTTCGTGCTGCTGGCGCTGTCGGGCGTGCCGGCCGCGGCCGTCGTGGACGCCGACGCGCTGAATAATCTGGCGCAGCAGGACACCGACGGCGTCGTGCAGATGCTCAAGGCGCGCAAGCAGCCCTGCGTGTTCACGCCGCACCCGGCGGAGGCCGCGCGCCTGCTCGGGATGAAGAACAGCGAGGTGTCGGCGCAGCGCCTGAAGTGCGTCGAGAAGCTCGCGCGCAGCCTCGGCGGCGTGGTCCTGCTCAAGGGGCGCAAGACCTTGATCTCCTCGGGCGCGCGGACGGTCGCCAACAATACCGGCGGCCCGGGCCTGGGCAAAGGCGGCTCGGGGGACGTGCTGACCGGCCTGATCGCCGGCCTGTGGGCGCAGATGCTCGCCTCCGGCCGGGTCTCGGGAGACCTTTCCTTCAAGGCGGCGGCCCTCGGCGCCTGGCTGCACGGCGCCGCCGGCGACGCGGCGGAGAAGGACCTGACCTCCTGGGCCGTGACCTCGACCGACCTCGTGGACTACCTGCCGCACGCGTTCAAAGCCCTGTGCGCCTGAGCCATAAGGCGAAGACGCGCCGCCTCCACGCGCCGTTAAAAGGCGGCCGCCTGACATTGGAGTCCGAGGCGGAGACGATCGCGCTCGGCGAGCGCATCGGCCGCAGGCTCAAGCCCGGGGCGGTCGTGCTCCTGCGCGGCGAGCTCGGGGCGGGCAAGACGACGCTCGCGCGCGGGCTCGCTCGCGGCGCGGGATATCGCGGACGGGTCTCGAGCCCGACCTTCGCGCTCGCCCACGTCTACCGCGGCAAGCGCCTGACTTTGCACCATCTCGACCTCTACCGCGTGGCGCGGGGCGGGGACTCCGAGCTCGGCCTCGACGAGCTGCTGGCCGACCCGCGCGCGGCCGTGGTCGTGGAGTGGCCCGACGCGGCCGGGGGCGCGTGGCCGAAGGACCGCCTCGAGGTGACCTTGTCGCACGCCGCCGGCGGACGCCGCGTCGTGATGAAGGCCACGGGCCCGCGCGCCCGGACGCTGCAAAGTTCTAGAATCACCAAATGAACATACTGGCCGTGGACGCCACGGGCGAGATCCTGTCCGTCGCCCTCGCGGGCTTCGAGCTCAGGCGCGCGGCCAAGAAGCACGACGAGGCCCTGCTGCCCCTCGTGGAGCGTTTATTGAAGAAGGCCGGGGCCGACTGGGAGGATCTGGCGGCCATCGCCGCCGCCTCGGGGCCGGGGCGATTCACCGGCATACGCATCGGCATGTCCTTCGCCGCCGCCGCCGGCTACCAGCTGAAGATTCCCGCGCTCGCGGTCAGCCGCCTCGCGGCCGCGGCCGGACGGTCTAAATCGAACCTCGTGCTCGGCGCGCTTCCCGGCTGGAAGGACGAGGTGTATTCCCAGTCGTACCGGAAGGGGAAGGCCCAGGGCGAAGCGGCCTGGACCTCGCCCCAGGATTGGCCCGCCTTCCGCGACGCGGCCGAGACGGGCGGCCACGAGATTTCCTACGGCGAGACCACCGCCGCCGATCTTCTGCCCGTCGCCCGGATACTGCTCGCCGCCGGGAAGCTCCCGCCGTTCAAGCCCTTTTACCTGAAGCCCGCGAGCTATGAACGACCTCGCGGTTAGGCCCGCCGAAACCGGCGACATCGAGGCGATCGCCGCCCTCGCCCAGGCCCGTCCCTACACGGCGAAGTGGTCGGCGAGGGAGCTCTCGTACGAGCTCGATCGGCTCGACTCCGTGTTCCTCGTCGGGGGCGCTGCCGGGAAGGTGCGCGGCTACGCGCTCGCGCGCGTCGCGGAGAAGGACTGCCTCCTGCTCGATCTCGCGGCGGCGTCCGACGGCGGCGGCTGCGGCCGCGCGCTGATGTCGGCGCTGACGCGCGCCGCGATGGCGCGGGGCTGCGCGCGGATCTCGTTCGAGGTCTCGGCGGCCAACGAGCGCGCCCTCGCCTTCTACGCGAAGGCCGGGGCGCATGTTGTCGGCCGCAGGCCGAAGTTCTACAATGACGGCTCGGACGCCGTGCTGATGGACCTGAACATCCCTTGAACCTGCTTCTGGCGTTCCTGCTCGCCTCATCGGCCGCCGCCTCTTCGTCCGGAG
>JAQTNG010000227.1 GCA_028714015.1 Elusimicrobiota bacterium
GGGCTGGGGACGGTCTGAGAGAGCACGCGGATCTTGAGGCCTCGGCGCCGCGCGTCCGCGAGGCCTTTTTCGACGCCCGCGTCGAGGGCGGCCCAGGTCGTCGACGCGCCGCCGGACAGCGGATGCTTGAGCCTCTCGGAGTCGTACAGGTCGAGGACCGTCGCTTGGCCGCGGGCGCACAGGCCGCCGCGCGAGAGAGGGTGATCGGGATTGCCCTCCATCTTGATCGGGCGGCCGTCGCGGCTCTTGACCAAAGTGCCGCAGGCCGACGGACAGCCGCCGCAGGTCGACGCATACCAGCGCGCGAGTCCCGCGACCTCGCCTTCGGGCTGTTCGGTATAGGGCAGGATCTTGTCCGTCGGCGGGCGCAGGTCACAGCCCGACGCGAGCGCGGCGAAGCTGGCGCCGAGTATCTTCAGGAAGTCGCGGCGCTGCAGGCCGTCGCCCTTGTCCTGCTGCTCGAATTGGCTGCGCTCGTCTTCGGTCATGATCTCCTCACCAATGGCAGGCCGCGCAGTCGAGCGGCCCTCCGACGCGCTTCCAATGGCTCGGCGCGGACTGGGGCGGCGTGCGGTGGCACGAAACGCACCAGCCCATCGAGAGCGGCGCCGCCTGGCGAACGCGCGCCATCGTCTGCACCGGCCCATGGCACTCCTGGCACTGGAGGTTGTCGGCGATATGGGCGCGGTGGCTGAAATGGACGTAATCGGGCAGATGATGCACGCGGGTCCACGAAAGAATCAACGGCGCGCTGCTGGTCCTCGTCTCCCAGGCCGCGACGATCCGCGCGATCTCCGGCGACGGGTCCTTCTGCCCCGCGCGGGCGCGGACGGCGCCATGGCAGTTCATGCAGATGCCGGCGGACGGCACTCCGGCCGTGTCGCTGCGCTCCGCGCCGCCGTGGCAATAGAGGCAGGCGATCGTGAGCTTGCCGGCGTGCAGTTCGTGCGAGAACGCGATCGGCTGGGCCGGCTCGTACCCTTGCTGGTCCCCGGCCAGGCGGTGATGGCGCCAGCCGCCGAAGCCCCAGTAGGCCGCCGCGGCGGCCAGCACGAACAGGAGGCTCGCGTCGCGGCGCCGTCCGAAGCGGGCGAGGGCCAGCGCGGCCAGGAGCAGGACGGCGAAGAGGGCCAGGGCCGGAAGCGAGCGGCCTTCGACGCCCTCGTCGGGCATGCGCAGCTTGGCCGTCAGCGGCTCCTCGGGCAGGCGCGACTCGCGCGCCTCCCCGGACGGGGCGCTCGCGGCGGCCGTGATGAATTCCAGGAGGCCTTCCGCCTGCTCCCGGGTGACGTGCGCGTTCTCCATGCGCACGCCGTTGTTCTCGGCCAGAAGCTTCTTCGCGGCCGGGTCGGAATCGAGGTAGGACTCCGGATTCTGGACGAAGCCCACGATCCAGTCCTTGTCGTGGCGGTCGGCGACGCCGCGCAGGTCGGGACCGACGCGCCGTCCTCCGCCGATCGTGTGGCACTTCGAGCAGGCCTGAAGGAACAGCGCCGCGCTTTTTTGGAAAGGGCTCGGCGCCTTCGCCTCGCCCGCGCGCGCCGCCGCAGCGGAGATGAAGAGCGCGAAAAAAACCGCCGCGGCCGCCCAGGAAGCCCTTCCCTGGGCGGCGCGCGGCGTTATATGTGTCATCACGGGCCTGTGCGTAGGGCCTTACTTCGCCTTCTCGTCGGTCTTGGGCGCGTCCTTCTTGTCGGCGCCGGCCTTGTCCTTGAGCTTTTTCTCGATGAGGTCCTTCTTTCTCACCGAGGAGTCGTAAACAAGGAAGGAGGTGATCGTCTTCTGCGCCTCCTCGTCGATGCCGGAGCGCTTCTTGTGGCGCATCTTGTTCACGTAGGCCGTCCACTCCTCGGGAAGCGCGTACGACGAGTTGATCGGGCGCGCGATCGTGTGGCATTTCGAGCATTTCTCGGAGAACACCTTGTAGTTTTCCTGCTGTTCCTTCGGGTATTTCGACACGTCGATCGTGTCGGTGCCCTTGTCAATCACGTCGAGCTGTTCCGGCGTCGAGGCCGGAGGCTCGTCCTGCGCCCGCACCGCCGGCGCGCCGGCCCAACCGAGGGCCGACGCGACGAGGGTCGCGATGAGAATCTTGGTCATAGGCTAACCTCCTAGAAACCGACTTCCAGCTGGGCCGTCAGGCGGCTGCCCTTCGGCGCGCGAGCAATGGTGGAATCGTATCCGACGATGTCCTGCTTCGTGTCCCACGAGGCCTCGACGAAGCCCTTCAGGTTCGCCGCGAAGTAGTGCGCGAGCTGGGCGGTGAAGTACGAGAACTGGCGCTTGCCGTTCGTCGTCGTGTACCAGTTCTGACGGATGAGCGGGATCAGGAACGGGACCTTGCTGTCGCCGCGCAGGTACGAGTACTGGGCTTCCACGTAGGCCGCCCGGTTCGTCTCCCGCGTGTCTCCAAGCGGGAAGTAGACCGCGTCATACGCCGCGACGTCGTGGTCGTACGCGAAGAGAGCCGCGGCGCGACCGGTGAAGCGGCCCTTCTCCACGAGCAGGTCCACGCCGCCGCGCTTGAAGGCGGTGCGGTCGATCGGGGCGTCGGTCGCGGCGGTCGTCGTGAGGCCGCCGTTCGCGATGCAGACCGCGTCGTTCGCATTGCAGCCGCCGAGGCTCGAGACGCCCGCATGGCCGACGCCGCCGAAGGCGCCGATGATCAGGCCCTTCATCGTGTCGAACGCGAGGCGGGCGTTGACGGACTTGCCGCCGTTGCCCGAGTCGTTGCCCTTGTCCGCCTGGACGCCGGCCGAGTAGTAAAGGTAGCCGACGCTGTCCTTGCCCACCTCGCCGTAGCCGTAGATCGTCTGCGCGCTCTGGTCCGTCGAGTACATCGACAGCTGCGGGTTCGCGAACTCCGTGCCGGAGGTTCCGCGGCCCTTCAGGGTGGGGCTGCCGAAGTTCGTGATCGTCTGGAACGGGTCCGCGACGAAGAAGCCGCGGCGGGCGCCGACGATGTTGAAGTACTCGTTGTAGTGATAGCCGAGGGCGACGTCGCCGATTCCCGGAGCGAACCCGCCGTCCGCGTTGGCGTCAAACTCGCCGAACCAGGACACGTGATGAGCCGCGTCGCCGCCGGCGGCGAAGACGTTGACGTCCGAGACGGCCTGCATCTTGAACTCCTGATCGACCTTCTTCGTCTGATCGAACGGCCGGGAGCGCACGACGACGCTGATCGGGAAGTTCTTTTCGATCCACATCGCCCCGTCCTTCGTCTTCAGGACGCCCTCCTCGCTGTCGCGGCTGGGGACGTAGCCGTTCAGCTTGAACTGGCGGCCGTACTCGTTGAGCGTCGGCCAGTTCGAGTGGCACTGCATGCAGCTGAAGCCGTACTTGCGCGCGAAGGCCGGAACCGCCTGGGCCTGGCTCACGCCGTCGGGGCTGACCGGGCAGTAGTGAAGCGTCTGATGAACGGCCGGCGGCAGTATCCAAGCGGCGGCAAGGACCAGCACGAGAAGCCCGGCTTTGCGGGCGAGCTTCCTGTCGATGTTCGGTATCATAGCGCGCGTCTCCTGTGGGGCGTTCGTCTGATTTACGGTTTAAATCGCGAGGGCTTCAGGTCCCCCGGCTGGATGGGTTCGAATATGTTGTCGATCGGCCCGGCCGGCGGCGCGGTCGGCCGAGGAGCGTCGGCGCTCTCGGACGGGCGCCAAGCCGAGGCCAGGCCCGCCGCGGCAGCCAGGCTTCCGAGAAGGCCGAACAGGAAGCCTCTCCTGGTGGTCGCCTCGGGTCCGGCCCCGCTTCCGTCGGATTGTCGGTCAATCATAATAGTGGAGATCGGTGTCCATATTAACAAATGTTAATTTTGTATGCAATTCTCATCCGTGGCATAGGCGCAGGCTTCATCCGGATTGCGGCAATATCCGATATAATCGCCGCATGAAGAACGTAGCAACACTTTTGCTCGCGCTCGCGTTCGCGTGTCCCGCGGCGGCGTCCGGCCCCGCCGCTCCCCCTCTGGAGCGCGTCCGCCTCGGCGTGCGCGACCTGCCCGCCGCGGCGGCGTGGCTGGACAAAGTCCTGGGCTGGAAGCCGGACTACCGCGACGAGCGCCGCGTGGTCGTGGGTTCCGCGGGCCTGAAGCTCGAACTCGTCGCGGCCGCGGCCGATGGCGCCGCGGCGATTGTCCTGCTCAGCGACGACGTCGATGCCGACTACCGGCGCCTGCTCGACCGCGGAGCGTCTCCGATCGAGGCCCCGAGCGATCGGCCCTCCGGCTTGCGCGAAGCCTCGCTCCTCGGCCCCGGCGCGCTCACCTTCGAAATTCACGGCCCCTTGGCCGCGCCGCGGGAGTTCGTCTTCACCGAAACCGCTCCCGGCGCCGGCGCGACGCCGAAGCCGACCGACACGGTCAAGGTCCGCTACGTCGGCGCGCTGATGGACGGGACCGTTTTCGACGGCGCGCACCGCTCCGGGCGCCCCGCGATGGTTCCCCTCGCGACTTCCATCCGCTGCTGGGCCGAAGCCCTCGGCCGTATGAAAGTCGGCGGGAAGGCGCGGTTCACGTGCCCCCCGGGCACCGCCTACGGCAAGGCGGGCCGCCCGCCCCGCATTCCTCCGAATGCCGCTCTCGTCTTCGACGTCGAGCTCGTCGACGTCCAGCCTTAGCTCAATAGGGTCGCGGCGGATCCCGGGCGGCTGTTCCTTATATAACCGAGTCTATTCGGCTTTTTGGTTGGGATGAGGCTTGAATTCGTGACGCCGCTTGTGTGCGGTATACCGCGGCCGTCCGCCCTTGTAGAACCATAAAGCGATGCCGAGCAGGGCGAAGTCATCAATCATCCCGATCACCGGAATCGGGTCGGGAATGAGGTCGAAGGGCATCAGCAGATAGAAAAGGGCTCCATAAGCGACGCACTTGTCCGCCGAGATCAAATCCTTGGACCGGATCACGGCCAGCAGCCCTCTGGTCCTTTCATTCCATTCTTTTCCCATGCGGCCGAGCACGGTGATCTTTTTCTTGTTGCGTTCGACCTCGCTCGCGCGTTTCGCGTCCTCGCCGACTTTCGCGAGGCCGTCAAGAATCGCTCGGCGGTCGTGGAGGCCGGATTCGAGCAGGTCTCCGGGGAATCCTAGGTTCTTTAAAATCTTCTGAAACGAGTGGCGCTTGTCTTCGGCCGACGCGCGTGCCGCCGGCGAGCCCTTCGCGATCAAGCCGTCGGCGACCATTTCGTCGAAGATGGGCCTGAAGGCGCGCTCGTACTTGGGCGCCAGAACGGTTTCGCCCGGAAGCTCCTGCCAGCGCCTCAAGGTCATGTGCGAGACGCCGAGACGCTTGGCGGCCTGCTCCGGAGACAGGCCCGCTTTCGCGAGCAGCGCAAACAGCTGATGGTGTGTCACTTCTCAAATGTTAATAAACGGATTCTCGCGTGTCTATGATGCGAGGCAGTGTGGCGGCTGCGCGCGCCGGGCCGAAGACCGGACGCGCGCGACGGAGCGCCTCGATGGCCGTCTGAATTCGGCCCGGATTTAGAGCTACAATGACGCATGCCTGTGAAGATACTGGTCGTCGACGACGACGCCGATTTGAGGATCTCTCTGGCCGCGGTCCTCAGCCCCCGTTTCGAAGTGCTCGAGGCCTCCAACGGCGAGGAGGCCCTCGCCGTCCTCAAGAGGGAGCGTCCCTGCCTCGCGCTGCTCGACGTGTCGATGCCGGGCATGAGCGGGCTCGAGGTCCTCGCGGCGGCGAAAGCCGCCGACCCGGCGCTCGTCGTCGTCATGCTCACGAGTCAGCAGGACATCGAAATCGCGTCGAAAGCTTTGAATCTGGGCGCGAGCGAGTACGTCACCAAGCCCTTCGACGCCGACTACATCCGCGCCGAGGTCGCTCGCCTCACCGGCGCGCCGGAAGAACCCTCGAACGAAAAGCCCTGGAGGGTGGTCCTCTGAGACGCTTATTGCGCCTTCCCAAACCCGCGAATGGCGGCAACGACTAAGGCCCCCGACATCGCATCCGCTTCGGTTCCCGCCGCGCTCGCGGCTCTTGAAGTGAACCCCGAGACCGGGCTCTCGCGCGCGGAGGTGGACGTCCGCCGCAAGGCTCACGGCTACAACGAGGTCGCCGAGCAAAAGGGGCACCCGGTCCTTCGATTCCTCGGAAAATTCTGGGGCGTGTCGGCGTGGATGCTCGAGCTGATCATGGTCCTCTCGGCCGTCCTCCGGAAATACTCGGACCTGGCGGTCGTCGGCGCTCTGCTGGCGGTCAACGCCGCGCTGAGCTTCCTGCAGGAGCGGCGGGCCGCCGGCGTCGTCGAGGCTCTGAAGCGCCGGCTTCAGGTCAGCGCGCGCGTCCTGCGCGAGTCGAGCTGGCAGGTCGTCCCCGCCCGGGAGCTGGTCCCCGGAGACATCGTCCGCGTGCGGCCCGGCGACATCATCCCGGCGGACTTGAAGCTCCTCACCGGAGAGCTGAGCATCGACCAGTCGGCCCTCACCGGCGAGTCGAAGGATGCCGACAA
>JAQTNG010000228.1 GCA_028714015.1 Elusimicrobiota bacterium
CGAGGGCGTCGACACGTGGGGCAAGTGGTACGAAGGCGGCGGCTGCGGCATCCACGGCTGCTGGCGCGCCGGCGGCGGCTGCGGCTCCTGGGGCTGCTGGAGCGACGGCGGCGGCTGCGGCATCCACGGCTGCTGGACCTACGGCGGCGGCTGCAACTCCTGGGGCTGCTGGCGCCAGGGCGGCGGCTGCAGCATTCACGGGTGCGTCGGCGAGGTCGAGTCGCAGCCGGTCCCGTCCCAGCCCTGCGTCGAATAAGGCTTCTAAAAACAGGAAGGCCCCGGCTCGCGCCGGGGCCTTCCCTTTTTCGGGGACGCCTCCTAGTAGACGATCCCCTTCTTCGCGGCCTGCGATTTCAGCGCGTCCACCAGACGCGTGTCGAAGGAGTCCGCGCGCTTCGCCCCCGACCGATTCTTCAGCCAAGAGGCGCGATCACGAGACAAGCCGTCCATTTCTTTCTTGAGCTTCTTGCGCTCGGCCGTGATCTCCTTAAGGCGCGCCTCGCGCTTGTCCGCCGGCATGCCGCGCAGGGCGTCCGGAAGCTCGTCTTCCTTGACGTCCTTCAGGGCCACGCGGTTTTCCTCGACGGCCGCGGCCAGGTCGGACGCGCCCGCGAAACCGGCGCGCGCCTTGTACTCCGCGCGCTCCGCCGCGGCCGGCGCCGACGCCATCCCGCGCACGGCCGAGGCCAGCGACATCTCCCGCATCGCGCCGGCCTTGCTCCCGCCGTACGCGAGGCCCGTGCCCTCGAGCTTCGCCGAGAGCGTCGCCATCTTGTCGTCGAACGGGGTCGCGACCGCGATCATTCCCCCGTCCTGGGGAACCGGCAGGAGCCGTCCCTCGCCGAGGCGGGCTATGCGGTTGAAGGCGGCCGTCGTCTCGCCGTCGGTCCCGCACTGAACCGAGTTGACGATCAGGCCGCGGCGCACCGCCTTCTGCATCACCGAGGCGAGCGTCGGCGCGTCGGCGTAGTTCTCGTGCGGGGGCGCGTCGCCGACCAGGTAGACGACCCGGAACGTCTTGGGGTCCTTGCTCCAGGAGATATTCGACACCGCGTCGTCGAGCGCCGCGATCACGTGCTCGGGGCCGTCGCCGCCGCCCTCGGCGGAGAGCGTCATCAGGTCCTTATAGGTGTTGTCCAGGTTCTCGGACAGGTCGAACACCTTCGTGACGTACGCGTCGCCCTTGTCGCGGTACGCGACCAGGCCCATCTTGACCTTCGGAGCCGGCCGTCCCTTCGCGATCTCGTTGGCGATGGCCCAGATGCGCTGCTTGGCGCCCTCGATGAGCCCGCCCATGCTGGACGTGGTGTCGAGGACGAAGACGACCTCGACGACGGGCCGCGCAGGAGCCTCAGCGGCCTTCGCGAACGGCGCGATCGCGAGCGCGACCGTCAGGATCAGTCCAAGTCGAGTCTTCATTTTCCCGCCCCCCCCCGGCCCCTTGGCCGTTCAACTACGACCCAGGCGACATAAATAAGTTCCGGGCCGTCTGGGCCTATTTCCTGAGCCGTTCTGGGCCATCGGCCCCAAGGAGAAACGGGCCGGAGGGGCTAAAATATTCCCACATGAAGACCCTGCGCGCCTCCCTCGTTTTGATTTTGATCTTGCAGCCGCTGGCTCAAGCGCAAGTGGCTGCCACGCGCGCCGGTTCCGCGTCGTTGGTCCCGTCCATCGGTCTTCCCACCCTGAATGCCGGTCTCTCCTTGGGTTCTCCATCCGTTGCCGTTCAAAATCCGTTGTCGTCCATAAATCCGTCACTGTCCGTTCCTTCCCTCGCCCCCGCCCTAACTGTCATCATGCCCGTGGCGGCCGTCGCCGCCCCCGCGTCCGTCACCGCCGCCAAAGCCATGGAACCGATCAAGCCCGCCCTCGCCTTGCCCGTCCTTCAGACCGCCGCCGCGACGCCCGACCAGCCCGAAAATTCAGGACGCGCGTTTGACGGCGAGGCCGCGAAGCGGCCCGCGGCGGAAGAAACTCCCGTGCCCGCGTCGGAAACCGCGGCCGCGGCTCCCGTCCTGTTCCTGCCCGTGAAGACCTTCACCCTCGCGAACGGCCTCCAGGTCGTCGTTCATACCGACAAGACCAGCCCCGTCGTCGCCGTCTCCGTAACCTACAAGGTCGGCTCCCAAAACGAGACCCAGGGCCTCTCCGGCTTCGCGCACCTCTTCGAGCATCTGATGGCCCAGGGCACGAAGAGCCTCAAGCCGCGCGAGATCTCCCATCTCATCGAGTCCAACGGCGGCGTGCGCAACGCGTACACGATGCGCTCCAACACGACCTACCACTCGGTCGTCCCGAAAAGCGCGCTGAAAACCGTGCTCTGGGCGGAAGCCGAGCGCATGAGCACGCTGAACGTCGACGCGCGCTCGCTCGCGCTCGAGAAGCAGGTCGTGCTCGAGGAGATGCGCCTGCGCTACATCAACTCCGCGTACGCGAAGGCCCGCGACGCCGGCATGGCCGAGACCGCGTTCGGAAAGTGGGAGAACCGTCACACGACCATCGGCGAGGCCGAAGACGTGCGCAACGCCCGCTTGGAGGACGTGCGCGCGTTCTACCTGGCGCACTACGCGCCGAACAACGCGGTGCTCTCGCTCGCCGGCGACGTCAGCGAGGACGAGGCCCGCGAGCTCGCCGAGCGCTTCTTCGGGCCTCTCGAGACGCGCCAGGTCGCGCCCGCCCCGGACCTCTCGGAGCCGCGCATGACCGGCGAAACCCGCCGCGTCGTGTCGGACAAGTTCGCGAAGGTCCCCCTGCTGATGACGGCCTGGAACGCGCCCGCGCGCGGCACCAAGGACTACTGGGCGCTGACCTTGCTCGGCGAGATCCTGGGCGCCGGCGAGGACAGCCCGCTGTACCGCGCGCTGGTCAAGGACGCGAAGATCGCGCTTTCCGTGAACACGAATTTCCCGTGGTGGACCGGCCCGTTCAATCCCGGCGGCCCGGACCTGTTCGGCCTGATGGCGTCGCTGAAGCCCGGCGTGAGCGCGGACGCGGTCTTGAGCCTGACCGACGCGGTTCTGTCCAAGATGGCCGCCGAGGGCCCGACCGATTCGCAGCTCGCCGCCGCCAAGACGACGATGGAGCTGTCGTGGACCAAGGACCTCGAGCAGTTGATAGACAGAGCGAAGTCGCTCGGCTCCTACGCCGCGATGGTCGGCGATCCCGAGAATCTCTCTCGCGACTTCGCGCAGCTGATGTCGATCACCGCGGCCGACATGAAGGCCGCGCTCAACGAGTGGATCGTGGGCAAGGGCCGCGCCGTCGTCGAGGCCCGGCCGGCGCCGGAGCTGGCGCTGGCTCCCGATATCGCGACGCCCCCGGCCCCCGAGCAGAAGCCCCGCCCCGAGGGCGACCCTCGCCCCGAGATCGACGCCCAGCGCCCCGCCTCGGTTCCGACGCTGACGCGTTTTACCCTTAGAAACGGACTGAAGGTCGTGTTCAGCCGCGACTCGCGCCTGCCGCTGCTCGAGGCGCGCCTTTCGATTCCCGCCGGCAGGACCTCCGAGCGCCCCGGCGAAGACGGCCTGTCCGCCGCCGTGGCCGAGCTCCTGCTTCAGGGCGCCGAGGGCAAAGACGCGCGCGCTCTCTCCGCCGGACTCGCCGGGCTCGGCTGGAAGCTCGACGTCGGCCGCGGGCTCGAAAGCCTGAACATCGACGCCGCGGGCCTGTCGCGCAACGCAGCCTCCTTCTTTAAGGAACTGGCCCTCGTGCTCTCCAAGCCGACCTTCCCCGAGGACGAGGTCTCCCTCTGGAAGGAGAACAAGGTCACGGAGATGAAGATCCAGCGCTCCAAGCCCGACTTCATGGCCTCCGAGCGCATGAAGGCGGAGCTGTTCGGCGCGCACCCCTACGGCAGGCCCGCGCTCACCGACGAACAGATCTCGGCCATCACCCGCGCGAAGACGGCCGCGTTCGCGCGCCGCGCGCTGGCCGCCAACGGCGCCGTGCTCGTGCTCGCCGGCGACGCCGAGCCTTCGGCACTGATAGCCGCGCTCGAGTCGGCGTTCGCGGGCTGGACCGGCGACGCCTCCACAACCGAGGTTCCCGCGCTGCCCGCGCAGGGAGAGGCGCGCCTGGCTCTCGTGGACCGACCCGGCTCCAAGCAGGCGAACCTCACGGTCTCGCAGACGATGGAGCTCGCGCCCACCGACCCCGACTATCTGGCCTTCCTCGTCATGAACCAGATCCTCGGCGGCTCGGCCACCTCGCGGCTGTTCGTCAACCTGCGCGTCGAGAAGGGCTACACCTACGGCTCGTACTCGCGCCCGCAGAATCTCGAGAAGGGCATGCTGTGGACCGCGTTGGCCGAGGTGCGCAACGAGGTCGCCGCCCCCGCGCTGGCCGAGATGCGAAAGGAAATCGCCGGCATGCGCGACGGGCTCGTCAGCGAGCAGACGCTCGGCGCGGTCAAGCGCTACCTCGCCGGCCTGTTCCTCTTAAAGCTGTCCTCGATCGACTACCAGGCCGACTCGCTGGCCGGCTACGAGCGCAACAAGCAGTCGGCCGAGCGCGAGATGGCGTCCTATCTCGAGCGCCTCAACGCGCTGACGCCCGAGGACATCCGCCGGGTCGCCCAAAAATACCTCGACCCGTCGAAGATGGTCACGGTCGTCGTCGGCGACGAAGCCGCCCTGCGCCCCGCCCTGTAAAGGGGTCAGACCTCCCGTTGTTGCGTATCTCGGCCGGACTTACGCAACAACGGGAGGTCTGACCCCGACTAGACCCCGTACCCATAGGGCCTATAATCAAGTAGGCCTAAAGTCCTTTTTTTACTTGACTCCCCACCAAGCCTTTGCTGAAATCCGGCTGTAGCATCCTGGTGAGGAGGTATCAAATGAAGAGAATCATCGTGTCGGTGGTCGCGCTCGCGGCCGCCCTGCGCCTGGCCGTTCCGGCCGCCGCGCAAGTCGACGGGCAGGTTATCTACGGCTCCGACGACCGCATCGATCTGTACCAGACCGAGAACGCCAAGCTGAAGTCCCTGGCGGACTCGACCGTCGCGCTGATGCAGGATTCCTCGGTCAACACCGAAGGCGCCGTCTCGCGCCTCGTGACCGAGCCCTACGGCACGGGCAACGGCCTCTGCAAGGAAGAGCCCTTCTACGACCAGGTCACCGCGGCCTTCTGCTCCGGCTCGCTCGTCGCGCCCGACATCATCATGACGGCCGGCCACTGCGTCACCTCCCAATCCGGCTGCGCGGGCATCAAGTTCGTGTTCGGCTTCGCGGTCAAGGAGAAGGGCAAGATGCCGCTGACCGTCGCGACCAAGGACGTGTACGGCTGCAAGCAGCTCCTCGGGCGCGAGCAGATCAACGACGGCGCCGACTGGGCGCTCGTCAAGCTCGACCGGCCGGTGACGGGGCACGCGCCGCTCAAGCTCAACATGACGGGTGCGATCGCCAACAAGACGCCGATCGTCGTGATCGGCCATCCCGCCGGCCTGCCGACGAAGATCGCCGGCGGCTCGGAAGTCCGCGACGCCTCCAAGAACGGCTACTTCACGGCCAACCTCGACACCTACGGTGGCAACTCCGGCTCGGCGGTGTTCAACGCGAAAACCGGCCTCGTCGAGGGAATCCTCGTCCGCGGCGAGAACGACTACGTGTACCGCGGCGGCTGCCGCGTCTCCAACGTCTGCGCGGCGGACGGCTGCCGCGGCGAAGACGTCACGAAGATCGGATCGGTCTCGGACAAGCTGCCGGGCGCCCGGCATCGCGGCCGCGTGGCCGAGATGGGGCCGTCGTTCGCGTCGCTGATGCAGTCGATCGGCGCGGCCGCCGACACGGCCTCCGTTCAGTCGTCGAGGCCCTGACTCTGCTCGAATCCGAGTCGCCGCTTCCAGCCTTGCGCGCAAGGCTGGAAGCGGTGCCGGTCGAGGAGGACGGAAAGGCCGTTTTCGCGCTTCGCGACCTCGAGGAGCTGACGGACAAGCCCCTCGCGCTGTCCGGCGGCGGGATGCTCCTCGCGTCCCTGCTCGACGGCGCCCGCACGGCCGCGCAGGTGCGCGACGAATACTTCAGGAACTCCGGCGCCACCCTCGAATTGACGGTCATCACCGACCTCGTGAAGGCTTTGGACGACGCCGGCTATCTCGAGACTCCGGCGGTCGCCGAAAAGCGGAAAAAAGCTTTCGAGTACTTCCGGG
This sequence comes from Elusimicrobiota bacterium, assembly GCA_028714015.1. Lineage (GTDB taxonomy): Bacteria > Elusimicrobiota > Elusimicrobia > UBA1565 > UBA9628 > GWA2-66-18. The sequence goes on from JAQTNG010000228.1 coordinate 6,146, forward strand.
CCGACCCGAAGCGCCCCGCCGTTTTCGCCGGCCCGCCCTACCCCGCGCAGCCGCTTCCGCTCGAGGTGGTTCTCGGCAAATTCTTCTCCGCCGAGAACGGCCCCGGCAAAGAAAAAAAGGATTCGCCGGCGAGGCCGGCGCCGCTGGGCCTCATCGCGCCCCACATCGACTTCACGCGCGGCGGTCCCGCCTACGCCTGGGCGTATCAGGCGCTCTCCGAACGAAAAGCGCCAGACATCGTGATCGCCCTCGGCGTCGCGCACGTCTCCCCCGATTCGCCGTGGGTGTTCACGCCCAAGAGCTTC
>JAQTNG010000229.1 GCA_028714015.1 Elusimicrobiota bacterium
GTCGCCGAGGCGCGCGGCCGGATTTCGTCCGACCCGAAAGTCGAGCACACGGCTTTTCCCGTCGTCGACGGGCACGGGCGCCTGGTCGGCGTCGTCGGCCGCCGCGACCTCTTCGCTCCGGGCGCCGATCCCGCCGCGCGCGTCGCACAGGTCCTGGTGCGCCCGCCCGTCGCGATCTTCGAGGACCAAAGCCTGCGCGAGGCCTGCGACGCGATGGCCGCGGAGCATGTCGGGCGCCTGCCCGTGCTCTCCCGGGCGCACCCCGGGCGGGTGGTCGGCATACTTTCGCGCCGCGACGTCCTCGCGGCCGAGCGTTCCCGGATCGACGAGACCCGGGTCGCGCGGCGCCACCTCGACCTGCGCGTCCTGCGGCCCTTCCGCCGCGCGGGGACGCAGAAATCGGCGTCCTAGGAAAATCCTACGCCAGCGCATATTTGACCGGCGGGTTCCCTGCTAACCTCTGATCAGCGGCTCATCCGCCGCGAGGAGGACGTCATGGAGCAACAAGTGCTGGTGGACGTGAGGGCGATGCCGCCGCGCGAGAGGCACCCGAGGATATTCAAGGCTTGGGAAGAGCTTCCCGTCGGGAATGCGCTCAAGCTGGTCAACGATCACAATCCCAAGCCCCTGTTCTACGTGTTCAGCGCCGAGCACCCCGGCGAATTCAAATGGACGATGGTCGAGCAGGGCCCGGAACAGTGGTCCGTTCTGATCGAACGCGTGGCCGCGAGCGCGCCCGCGGCGGATTCGACCGCGCCGGCGCCGCGCCCGGCGTGGGCCAAGCTGAACTCGTCGAGCGTCGTCGACGCGCGCGAAGACCTGCGGGCGGGCCGCGAGCCTTTCCCGGCGATCATGGCCGCCGCCGCGCAAGTCCGGCCGGGAGGCGTCTTCGTGCTGCGCGCCATCTTCGAGCCGCGGCCTCTGTACAAGCTCCTGGGGGACAAAGGCTTCGAGGTCTGGCCGGAGCGCCTGGCCGAAGACGATTGGAACGTCTATTTCCACAAAAAGCCCGAGAGCGCCGGCGGCTGCGGTTGCGGCGGGCCCGGACACTAAGACCCGGCCGTTCGCCCGCCGCCTTCCGCCGGCGCGTCCGGCGGAAGGCGCGCGGCGCCGCCGGCGGTCGGGAAGGAATTTGTATCATCCAACCCGTGGATTCTTATCTCGCCGGGGTTGCGTTCCTGAAGGGCCTCGCGCCCGCGGATAGGGAGCGCGTTTCGCGCGCGTTCGTCCTGCGCCGCTTCTCCCGGGGCGAAACGATCTTCTCGGAAGGCGCGGCCGCCGACGCGGCCTACCTTCTGCGCTCCGGCCTCCTCAAAATGGTGAAGCTTTCGCCGAAGGACGATCCCGTGATCCTCGAGATCGTCGTTCCCGGTCATCTGTTCGGCATGATGGCGGCCCTCGACAAGCGGCCGTATCCCGTGGACGCGGTGTGCCTTCAGGACAGCGAGGCCTACCGCATCCGCATAGAGGACTTCTCCGAACTGCTGCGCCGCCACCCGCCGTTCTCGCAGGCCGTGTACGCCGAGGTCGGCGATCACCTGCGCCACTCCCAGGCGCTGCGCTCCATGGTCAAGGAGACCGCCGAACGCCGCATCGGCTACATCCTGTGGATGCTGTCGCTCACCCTCGGCCCGGAGATGCGCCTGGGCCGCGAGGAGGTGGCCGAGATGGCGGGCACCACCGTCGAAACGGCCATACGCACGCTCGGTCACCTGCGCAAGGCGGGCCTCATCGACGCGCGCTGGAAGCGCATCAAGATCCTCAAGCCCGAGTCGCTGCGCGACGGCACCGTCTGACGGACGGCCGTCAAACCTGCGCCAGCGCAGGTTCTTGTCCCGTGGGGGATGATACCCTAGCCCCATGGATCAGACGAGCGAAGGCCGGACGGTGAACCTCGACGTGAGCGGCTTCGAGCCGCCGGAGCCGATGGTCCTCATACTCGAGGCCGTGACGAAGCTGGGACCCAAGGATCGCCTCGTCGTCGAGCACTTCCGGGAGCCCGTGCCGCTGTACGCGCACCTGGAAGCGGCGGGCTTCGCCCACCAGATCGAAAAGCTCGGCGAAAACCGCTGGCGCCTGACGATCAGGAAAGCGGCATGAGCGTCGCCGCCCCCCCGCCCCTCAACCTCGCCAAATCGCCGCCGCTGGATCTGCCGATGCGCCATTTCGCCGCCGCGGCCGTCGCCTTCTGGATCTTCGCGGCCGCGTTCGCGCTGGGGACAAACCGCTTCCTGGGCTTCGACTTCGAGGCCAAATGGGTCCTGGGCCTGGTCCACCTGCTGACGTTGGGCTGGATCACGATGACGATCTTCGGGGCGATCTGCCAGCTGTCGCCCGTGCTCTGGGAAACGCCCCTGGCCTGGCCGCAGGCCGCGCGCTGGGCGTGGTGGGCGTTCATGCTGGGGCTCTCGGGCTTCGTCGGCGAGCTGTGGACGGGCGGCGACCGCTATTGGATCCCGGCGGTCCTGCTCGTCGTGGCGATCGGAGCCTATCTCGCCTGCTTCGCGCGCACGATGATCATAGCCCCGCGCCTCGACTGGACGGCCCGCCACCTCGCCGTCTCGATTTCCTTCCTCGCCGCCGTGATCACGCTCGGTCTGATGCTGGCCTGGGACCGCCAGCGCGGCGTGCTTTTCCGCGATCCGCGCGGCGCCCTGATCGCGCACATTCATCTGGCCCTCGTGGGCTGGGTCTCGCTGACCATCGTCGGCGTGTCGTACCGGCTCGTGTCGATGTTCGCGCTGGCGCACGTGGACTCCAAGACGCCGGGACGGCTCGCGCTCGCCCTGGCGCTCGCCGGGCTCGTCGGCCTGGCGCTCGACGGCCTGTTTTTCGGCCGCCGCCTCCTGCCCCTCTGGGCGTGCCTGCTCGCCGCGGCCTACGCGGCCTACGCCTGGCAGATGCGGCGCATTTTTTCCGCGCGCAACCGCCGCATCGACCCCGCCCTCGCCCACACCTTGCTCGCCCTGGCCGGCGGCGCGGCCTGGGTCGCGCTCGGCCTCGGTCTCGCGTTCGGTCTTCTGCCCGACGACACGAACGTGCTCGCCGCCTATGTTTACGCCGCCCTCGTCGGGTGGGCCACGCCTTTCATACTGGGGCAGGTCCATAAGATCGTGCCCTTCCTCGTCTGGCTGCATCTGTTCGGCAACCGTCCCTGGACCGCGAAGAGCCCCCCGCCCAAGATGACGGAGCTGGCCAGCGAGAAGCTCGCCTGGGCCGAATTCTCCGCCATGGCCCCCGCCGTCGCGCTCGGTATCGCGGGATTCCTGAAGGAATCGGAGCCGCTGCTGCGCGCGGGCGCCCTTTTCCTCCTGGCCGCCGCCACTTTTCACGCCGTCAACACGGGCCTGAGCCTGTCGTTCCTTTATCGGGAGGGAGCATGGAACAAGGCAAACGAGTCGCGCTGATCGCCCTGGGTTCGGTGATCGATCCCGAAGTGGGGCTCGACATCGTGAACATGGGGCTCGTCTACGGCCTGGAGGTCACGCCCGCGCGCGTGGACGCGCGCCTGACTTTGACGTCGCAAGGCTGCCCGTTGGGCCCCACCATCGTCCAGATGGCCCGGGAGGCGCTCGAGGGCGTCGCCGGAGACCGCGCGGTCGCCATCGAACTCAGCTGGGACCCGCCGTGGTCTCCGGCGATGCTTTCAGAGGAAGGGCGCCGCCGTCTGATGCCCTAGCCGGGCGTACCGGCCGGGACCGGGCGCAGCCCGTCGGCGAGCATTCGCTCCACCTTCGGCCAGTCCACGTTCTTGAGGAAAGCTTCCACGTAAAGAGGCCGCCCCGAAGCTCCCGCGTCCACCATGTAAGCGTGCTCCCAGACGTCCAGGACGAGAATGGGAATGAAGCCGGCCGGATGCCCTTCCTCATGCAGGCCGATCCAATGGTTCGTCAGCTCCGTGACCCTCGGATCGAGGTACAGGATCGCCCAGCCCACGCCGCGCATCTTCCCGATCGCGGCGAACTCCTCCCGCCAGGCGTCGAAGCCGCCGAACGATTTCTTCATCAGCTGGACCAGCTTGGAATCCTCGCCGAGCGGCTTCTGACCCGACTTGAGCATGCCGAAATAATGCTCGTGGAGGATCATCCCGTCGTATTCGAACCCGAGCCGCCTCTTGAGCTCCGCGAACTCCGGACCGAAGTCCTTTTTCCCGGACAGCGCGGCGATCTTCTCGTTGAGCAGATTGACGTTCTTGACGTAGCCTTCGTACAACGCCCAATGCTGGGCGATCTGCTCCGCGCCGATTCCGACCAGCTGCTGCGGCCGCAATTCCTGGCGTACCTGATATTTATGGCTCATGACGACCTCCTGTCTTCTTCAATGTCCCGAGGATTGCGCCGGGTGCGCGTCGCCCGCCGCCAGCGTCAGAAGAAATGCCGTCTCCTCCGGAGCTGCGATATCGTGCGGGATGCCGGCGTGCAGGGTCAGCATCTGCCCGCGCTGGAGCTTCGTGGTCTTCTTTCCCGAAGTGAACTGGACGCTTCCTTCGATCACCTGCAGACTGAAGGGGTAATCGGCCTTGTGCGCCGGGATGGCCGTGCCCGCGTGCATGGCGACGAGAACGATCCTCAATCCCGGGCTCTTGTGCAGCGTCATCGCGTTGCGCTCGTGCTTGCCCCAGCCCTCCTCGCTCTTGATCTTCTCCAGCAGCGCCGGCAAATCGAAAGTCAGAAGCGGCGCGTCCAACGGGCGGCCGATGTCCCTATGCGACGTTTTGAGCGTCATGGCGATGTCCCCCTTGTTCCGTCTTCACCGCGGTCAAAATATCCGTTTTCTCGGCCGGGTCCAGCGCGCCGTCGATCCACGGGTAGATGTAGTATTCCTCCGCGAAATTGTGATCGGCGATGGATTCGACGAGAACCTCCAGGAGGTTTCGCCGGAGCGCCGCGTCGCCGCTCGGGCAGCGCCGTATGCCCTCGATCTGCCGCTTGAATTCCTCGTGCTGCAGGCGCATGGTGTCGATGGAAGGGACGGAGTCCAAACCGGCCTTGCGAGAGAGGGCGGGGAAAAGCAGGCGCTCCTCCCAGTCCATGTGCCGGGTCAGCAGGGACGCGAACTCGTCCAAATCCGCGCCGCCGGCCGCCCGGTAGCGCTCGAGGAGAGCGTCGAGACGGTCGTGGTCGCCGCTCATGAATTCACTGATCTCGTCCATGTCCTTTTCCTCTTTTGTCAGTATAAAGCACGCGCCCGTCGGCAATCATGACCCAGCGCAGGTTTAAGCTCGGGCTCCTCTTCGTACGGCGGATACCGCACCAACGGAGGATCGGTCCTCCTATCCACGACCGCGAACGAGGTCAGCGTGTGGGGGTTGGCGGTTTTAGCGTTCATGATGTGCCTCACCGGAATGCCGCGCGCCGCTTCCGCGTCGGCGATCATGGAGCGATGGCAGCGCCACGGCACGGCCTCGGCGCACATGATCGCGACGCGCCGTTTCTCGCGCAATCGATTCAGAGCCTCGACGCCCCGCGCGAAGTCCGGCGTGGCCATATAATCCGCATATCCCCGGAAGCTGGCATTCCGCCATCCGCCGTTCGCAGAGTCCTTCCTCGCGTGCCTCAAGCCGCCCAATGTCGTCAGATGCGTGTACAGTATCCCGCGCGATTTCAAAGCGGCGGGCAGGGTCTCCTTGTTGAACCAAGGGACGCGCCGCGATTTGGGCACCGTGCGCACGTCCACCAGCCGCTTGACGGAGAAAGCCTCGAGCAGCGACAGGAATTCCTCGAGCGTGCGGGTCGAATGACCGATCGTGTAGAGCGCGCCGTCATTGGCTAGCGCCGGCAATGCAATTTCACCCACGCGGCATAGCGGCCCATCCAGCCCTGCAGAAACTCCTTGCTGTCCGCGCCGATGCCCCCGGCCTCGTCGAACAAGCCCTCCTTTGCCTGGATGAAGGCTTCGGGCTGGCCGAGCGTCGGCACATCCAGATAGGCGAGAATATTCCGCAAATGCTGCTGCGCCATCGCCGTGCCGATGGCGCCGACGGAAACGCCCAGCACCCCGGCCGGCTTGCCCGCCCACGCGCTTTGGCCGTAGGGGCGCGAGGCCTGGTCAATCGCGTTCTTGAGCACTCCCGGGATCGAACGGTTGTATTCGGGCGTGACGAACAGAAGGCCCTGGGCCGCCGCGATTTCGGCCTTCAGCCGCTTGACGGAGCCGGCCTGGTTCGCGTCGTCATCCTGGTTGTAGAGCGGCAAGTCGCCGATTTGCGCCTGCTTGAACGAGAACTCCGGCGGCGCCAACTTCACGACGGCGTCAGCCAGCTTGCGGTTGAACGAATCGCGGCGAAGGCTGCCGACCACAACGGCGATTTGATATTGGCTCATGTCATACCTCGAGGTCTCCTGTCCTTGAGTCTCCACGAAGGTCGTCACGGCGGGCGTATCGCTCGCCGGGAAAGACTCTTCAAGAGCCTCATCGAGCTTCGCGTCGAACGCTTCCTGGATCTC
>JAQTNG010000230.1 GCA_028714015.1 Elusimicrobiota bacterium
CGGTCTGGCTGAGCTTCAACGGGACCGTCACCCAATCCCTGAAGCGCCGGGAGGAGCTGGCGCGCAGCCGCCCCTTCCGGTCCTCCTCGGACACGGAGGTCCTCCTGCGTCTCTACGAGGAGACGGGAATAGACTTCATTCCCACGCTCTCCGGCATGTTCGCCTTTTGCCTCTACGACCGGAGGCGGCGCAAGGCTTTCCTGGTGCGCGATCCCCACGGCATGAGACCGGTGTTTTTCACGCGGAAGAGAGGGCGCCTCTATTTCGCCTCCGAGATCAAAGCCCTCCTCGAGGTCCCTGGTCTGGAAAAGCGGCTCGACCGGGAAGCCCTCTGGCATTTCCTCTCCCTGGCCTACATGCCCGGACGGCGCACTCCTTACGAGGAGATCGAGGAGCTTCAGGCCGGGCATCTGCTCGAGGTCGATCTGGCCGCGGGCCGCGTCGACATGAGGCGCTACCATAGAACCGTCTACGCCCCGGACCAATCCCTGCGCGAGGCGGACGCGGCCGGAACCCTGCACGGGCTTCTGCGCGAGTCCGTCCGCGGCAACCTCATCTCGGACGCTCCCGTGGGCCTGACGCTCTCCGGCGGGTTCGACACGAGCACCTTGCTGGCCCTGGTCAAGGAGCTGGGCGTCAGCCGGGACATGCACACCTTCTCGCTGAAGGTCAACGAGGCGAGCTTCGACGAGTCCCGGTATCAAAGGATCATGGTCGACTTCGCCCGTCCGATCCACCATGAAATACCCGTGGACCCCGCGGAGGTGACGGCGAACATCGAGAGCACGGTCGCCTATCTGGACGAACCCAGCGGCAACGGAGGCGCCGTCCCGATGTTCCTGCTCGCGCGCGAGGCGAAGAAGCACGTCTCGGTCCTGCTGTCCGGAGAGGGCGGCGACGAGATATTCAACGCCTACGAGACCCATCGGGCCTTCAAGGTTCGCGCCCTCTACCGCCGGCTCACGACGCCCTCGCTGCGGCGTCTCATCCGCTCGACGGCGGCGGCGCTTCCCACCTCGTACGACAAATTGAGCTTCGACTTTTTGTCCAAACGCTTCACCGAAGGGGCCGAGCTGGACGTCCCGGAGTCCCATTTTCACTGGCGCCACGCGCTGTCGGAGGATGAGAAGCGGCGGCTCCTGCCGGAGTCCTGGCATTTCCCGCCGACGGCGCGGCTGTTCACCGAGCTCTTCCACGGCCTGGACTTCGCCGACGATCTCGACAAGATATCCCTGATCGACCTCGAGTATTACTTCGTCGACGACCTGATGGTCAAGAACGACCGCATGATCATGGCCCATTCCGTCGAGACGCGGTTCCCCTTCATGGAGAAGGCCGTCGTCGATTTCGCGATCCGTATTCCGAACCGGTTCAAGGTGAAGGGCTTCCAAGGGCGCTGCATCCAGAAGCTGGCCATGAAGGGCTCCGTCCCGGAGGCGATCGCCCGCAGGAGCAACATGGGCCTCGAGATGCCGCATTCTCTTTGGTTCCTCAAGGAGTTCCGCGGGCTTGCCGATCGGTATTTCTCCCGGAAGAACGTGGAGAAATCCGGAATTCTGAACTACGACGCCGTATCGGAGCTTTGGTCCGAGCATCTCTCCGGAGTCAAGGACAACGGCCGTCCTCTGTGGTGCGTGCTCAATTTCCTGATCTGGTTCGACCTGTTCATCTACGAGGGAAGCTATAAGCGTTTTCTGACCGCCGCCGAGACCCGGCCCGTGGACGCGGCGGCGAGGTTCCCGGCTTTCGGCGGGGTCCGGCATGCTCGAAATTAAAGCGGCGGTCCGTTGGGAAAGGATCGCCACGGCGGTTCTCCTGCTCTGCGCCGCCGGCCAGCTGATGTCCCGCGTCCCGAAGATCGCGGAAGCCTCCCGCGGCGAGTATTGCCGCGCCGATTCCGACTACCACGTCGAGCGCGGCGAAGCCCTCCTCCATGGAGTTCCCCTGTATGGATTCGCGCGGGCCATGCCGTCCTATTCCGTTCCGAACGCCTTCCTGTGCGATCACCTGTCCAATTCTTCTTCCACCGCGCTCCGCTTCGCCGTCCTCCTGGCCTGCGCGTTTTTGGTCTTCGCCCTGGGCGCGCTCCTGTACTCCGCCCTGTGCGGCGCGGGGGCGGCGTTCCTCTATTCGCTCGCGCCGCCCGCCAGCGAAAGCGGCGAACGCTGGCTCTATACCCTGGCCGCGCTGATCGCGGCCTATTTTCTCGTCCGCCGCGCCAAGTCGCCGTCCCCGGCAAAGAGCGCTTGGCTCGCGGCCGGGCTCGGGGCGACTTTGCTCATGCTGTCGTCGCTGTGCCTGTTCCCGTTCCTGCTCGCGCTCTACGAGCGGGCGCGCGACCGCCGGGCCCGCTGGAGGGACGCCGCGGCGCTTTGCCTTCTGCCGTTCCTTTTCCTGGTCCCCTGGATCGTGATGAACTGGCGTCTCACCGGACGCTTCGTCGTCTTCGAGGACGGCCGGGTCGACGACAACATCCTCACGGGGGCCCTCGGCTTCGTGCGCACGATGGGCATCGGGGATTCCCGGAAAATGGTCGGCCTCTCACTGAGCCAGAACGTTTTCGCGTGGGCCGCGCTGCAGATCCTGCGCCATCCCCTGAACTTCCTCTCCGCGGTCGGTCAAAGAGCGGCTTACGCGGCGAGCCTGCACCCGCTTCTCGTCCTCGGGGCCGCGGCTTCGATTTGGACCATGCGCCGGCGCGAGGACTGCCGGCAGCTCGCGCTGCTGGCCGGATATTTGATCTCGATCCACTGCCTGATGCCGGTCCAGGAAAACTACTTCGTTCCCGCGTGGCCGATTCTCGCGGTCCTGGCGTCCGGCCTGCTCTCCGCGTGGACGGCGCCGTCCTCCGCGCGCCTGAAAGCCATGTCCTCGGCGGCGGTGTCCGCGCTATTCGGGGTTCTGCTGGCCGTCCAGGCCTCGGTGCTTTGGCTGGTGTCGTCCTACCCCGCTCGGGCGCAAGCCGCCCAGGCGCTGGACCGGGAGATCGTGAAGCATCCGGGCGATGCCTGGCTCTGGTCGGAGCGCGGCATGAGTCTGCTGCGGGAGGGCCGGCCGGCTCAGGCCAGCGGCGACCTCGGCCGGGCGTTCGGGCTGGATCCGAGCCGCGACCGCGAGATCAACTATGCCTGGTCGCTTCTGGCCAGGGGCGGGCCGGCCGCGCGCATCTGGGAACGCCGCAGGCCGGGACGAATCTTCATGGTCTCGGATATACGCGAGCTCATGCTCCGGGGGATATATCTCGCGCTGGACGGAAGGCGGACGCAAGCGGCCGCCTCCGAGATCGCGGCGCTGAAGTACAAGCGTTCCTCGGAAACGGCCGGCGGCTCGGATATCGCCGCCGGAAGCCCGGTGCCTCATCTCGTGCTCGAGATCATCGCCAGCTGGCCGGCGGCGACGCGCCCGGCGGTCATCGAGTTCTTCTCGGGCGTGCCCGGCTTCGAATTCGCGGGAAAAAGCGCGTCGGCGGAGGCGTGGCTGGACATGGCCGACACGGCGGAAAAACCGAATCAGCGGCGGGCGGCTCTGGAGATATTGGCCTTCAACAGCGCGAAGCGGCCGGCGGCCCTCGACGCGTCTTCGGATCCGGAGAAAATGTGGAGCCTGGCCCTTTCCTACCGGGACATCGGCGGCTACTCGCGCTCGCTGGCCATCATGAAGCGGCCGGAGATGGCGGGGCCGAAGGCCTCCGACATGCTCCTGGACATGGCCGCGATGGCGGCGAAAGGCGATCAAAGGCGCGCGGCTCTGGACATACTGGCTTTCGTCGAGGGGACGAAGCTGGACCCGGAGAGAACGCTCAGGCTTGCTCTGGCTTACCGGGACGCCGGCGGCTACTCCCGCTCGCTGGCCGTCATGAAGCGGATGGACATGGCGGCGCCGAAAGACGTCTACATGCTCCTGGACCTGGCCGCGCGGGCGGCGAAAGACGGCCGGCGGCCGGCGGCTCTGGCCGGCCTGGCCTTCGCCGAGAGCTTGCGGCTGGATCCGGAGAGAATCCGCTCCTTGGCTCTCGCCTACCGGGACATCGGCGATTACTCCCGTTCGCTGGCCGTCCTGAAGCGCGCGGATTTGTCGGGGCCGAAGGACGCCGGCATGCTCCTGGATCTCGCCGTCAGGGCGGCGCGGGACCACCGGCGGCCGGCGGCTCTGGAAAGCCTGTCTTTCGCCGAGACCTTGCGGCTGGAGCCGGAGAGCCTGAGGAGCCTGGCCCTCGGCTATCGCGCTCTGGGGGAAACGGGAAGCGCCGCGCGCGTCCGGCGCCGGATGGGCGACGACGCCGGATTGGAGCTCGACCGGGCGGAGGACGCCCTCGCCTCAGGAGACCGTATGTCCGCCCTCGCGCATTTGGCGCGCGTGCGGGATTCAAGCCTCGTCGAGGCGGAGGCCCGGCGGCTGATCCTGCTGTATCAAGGGCTGCGGGAATACGCCGGCGCTCTCGAGGTCGTGAAGCGCCGTATCCTCGCCCGTCCCGGCGACGCGCAGTGGCGCAACGACAGCGGGGTTCTGCATGCGCTCTTGGGCGAGCGCGAGGAAGCCGTCTCGGACTGGAACTCGGCGATCGCGCTCGATCCCGACTCCCTGGCGCCCTACCTCAGCCTGGGGTCCCTGTACGCGTCCGTGAATCGGCGGAAGGAGGCCCTGGACGTTTATCAAAGGGCCGTGTCGAGGCGCCATACGAAAGAGGATGCGGACGTTTTGCGGCGAATCCTCGCCGAGCGCCGGAATCTGCTTGCGGCGCCGCCCCGCTGAGCTAGGGGACCACTTCCAGCGCGACGGTGTTGGAGACGGCGCGAAAGCCGCCCGCGGGAGCGTAGACGGCCTTGAGCCGGTAGGTCCCCAACGCGTCGAAGCGAAACGCGGTCTGCAGCTCGCGGAAAGGGCCGCCGGGGCCGGAGCCCCGCGTGAGCAGGTACTCGCCCGGCTGCAAATCCAGCTCGAGCCCGGATTCCGGTTCCCCGGCGGGCGCGGTGCTCGGCCGGACCGCGTCCGGGGCCTTGCACGGCAAGAGCCGCTCCTTGCCGCCGGGGGGGACCGCATAGAATTTAAAAGCGTTGGCGCCGCAGAGGGAGCCGTCCTTGATGAAAGAGGGGGCGGTTTCCTTGAAAGAGAGGGGCTCGCGCCCCACGTTCTGCATCTCGAGGCGATAGCGGAAGGCCGCGCCTTTCCTGATCTTGGCCTTATCCGTCAGAAGCAGCATGTTCAGCTTGCGCGGCGTGTTCTCGGGCTTCCACTCCTGTTTCGGCTGGCGCAGGAGCTCGCGGCGGTCCTTCTGCTCCGCCGTCGGGGGCGCGGCGGGCGCGGAGGTCTGGTCGTTGCGGCAGGCCCCCGCGAGCGGGAGCAGGAGAAGGCAAATCCAGCGGAAGGCGGTGCGGGCTCTTTTCCAAGCGAGGGGGGTGTCCATTCGGAGGCGGGTCCCGCAACGATCCTGCCGGGGTGGTGGTCGTCTTGTTGCATGAGAGATCAGGTTGAGCACGGATCAGAATAAAATCGCGGCCATTCTCGCCCGGACTCCTCCTTTCACGGGAGCGTCCGAGGCGGACATCGCGGCTCTGGCGGGGGCCTGCTCGCTGCACAAGTTCGCGCCCAAGGCGCAGGTGTTCACGGAAGGCGACCGGGCCACGGCGGGCTGGCTGATCGTCTCGGGGCGGGTGCGCATACTGATCTTCGCGGGCTTCAAGCCGAATCGCTTGGGCCCGGCGAATTGTTCGGCCTGTATTGCCGCCTCGGAAGCCGCTCGCCCCACACCTGCACCGCCGTGGCGGAAGGCTCTCTGACCGCCGTGCGCATTCCGGACCGGGCTTTCGAGGCCTTGTCCCACCGCTCTCTTTCGGTCTCGTCCTGCACCGCGGAGCGCTGCGCCGAGCGCATCCGAATGATCCGCAATCTCGTCCGCTTCGGGCGGGAGAGCGTTCATGCCCGGGTCGTCTCGAACCTGCTCTCCTTGCGGGCCCGGTTCGGCGACGTGATTCCCGCCACGCGGCACGAGATGGCGACCTGGGTGGGGGCCTCCCAGGAGACCGTTTTCCGGGAGCTGGCCGTGCTGCGCGCCCAGCGCATCCTGCGCACCGAGCGCGGCCGCATAATCATCCTCGACGCGAAGAAATTGCAGCGTGCGGGCGGAGAGACGGAGCAGTGAGCCGGGCCGGGCTTGAGTGGGAGGCCATCGTGGTCGGCGGCGGCCCCGCCGGACTGGCGGCGGGAATCCAGCTTTCCCGCGCCGGCCTGCGCACCGCTTTGCTGGAACGCGGCGCGCTGGGCGGCCAGGCGAGCCGCCTGGCGATGATCGAGAACGCGCCGGGCTGGCCCGAGGGAATATCCGGGCGCAGCCTCATGACGACCTGGGTCCGTCAGGCGCGGAGCTGGGGCCTCAAGACCCTCCGGGGCGAACTCGTC
>JAQTNG010000231.1 GCA_028714015.1 Elusimicrobiota bacterium
GGTGAGGCCCTGAAGGAAGTTGTAAGTGAAGAGGCCGTAGCCCGCCTCGTCGTTCGTTCCCGAAATCTGGTCGCCGGCCGAAGCCGAGATGACCGAGACCTTCCCTTCGGCCTGGACCGCCATGTCCACCTTGCCGACCAGCGGGCGCGTTCCCTTCGCCAGCACCGACCGGCCGCCCGCGCCCGAGAAGCAGGAGTCGAGGGCGACGAGCACGCTCTTGGCCTTGAGCTGGCCGAGCTTGGCGTAAAGCCGCTTGAGCGGATAACCCGTCTGTGCCAAGTACTGCGGATCGCCGTCGGAGGGCACGAGGTAGGCGTCGCCGGTTTTCGTGTCCGGCGCGCCGTGGCCCGAGTAGTAGACATAGACCCGGGACTTCTCGGACACGTTGTTCGGAAGCCAGGCCTCGAGCGTCTTCTCCATCCCGGTCTTGGTCGCGCGGCTGCCGGTCAGAAGCACGATGTTCCTCTCCGGAACGCCCAATGCGCGGATGAAGCTCTTGGCCGCGGCCGCGTCGCGCTCGGCGTAGGTCGCGGCGGGAAGATCGGGATAATTCTCGATGCCGACGACTACGGCGTAGTCTTCGGCCGTGGGCACGCTCGAATAGTTCGGCGCGAGTGCCGGCAAGGCGACCGGGACCGGCGGGGCCGCTGCCTCATGCACCGGGGCCGACGCGACCGCCGCCTTCGCCACGGACAACGACTGGAGATAGCTCGCCATGGAGAAAGCCCGATGGATGCGTGCCCGGTCCGCGGCGGTCTCGCCGTCCGCATTTTTTGCGGTCGGATCTGCTCCAGCCGCGATCAGAATTTTGGCGATCTCAAGGGACCCCGCCGGGGAGACTTCCCCAAGGGCGGCCGCCTCCATCAACGGCGTGAAGCCGTATTGAGGGTCGGGGGAGTTAACATTCGCTCCGAGACTCAAGAGAGTTCTTACGACTTTTTGTTTTTGCTGGGCCGCCGCCGTGTGCAACGCATCGTCAAGCTCAGTCTGCGCCGGATGATCGCGATCGACGACTTGTTGGACCGCCGCAGAATCCCCTCGCATCGTCGCGGCAATCAATGGAGACCTGGTCGCACAGCCCGCTAGAAAGCCCGCAGTCCACGCCACCAACACCGCAGACAGGATCGATGGTTTCATGCCTTCGAATGATACAAACAATCGCGGCCGGTCATAGTTTGACCGGCCGCGAAACAGACGGAACGGAAGACCGCTAAACGCGATAATTCTGCTGTGGAGCCGGCGCGTAGTAGCTGGTCGGATAGCCGTTTGCCTTCGCCTCCTCCTCGGACACTTTATGCTTGGGAACCATCATCGCTCCAATCAGCGCGACGGCGCCGGCGCCCCCGATGACCATGATAAGTGTCTCGGAACCCTTCACTGCGGTACTCAATGTTGAGCACTTCGCATCAGTCGACACGTCCGCGCTCCATATCTGCGTCATCAGGTAGGCAGCTAAGCCTCCGGCACAGGCTGCCGCCGCCATAATCAAGCCGCCTTGTGTTTTTTGTCCGCCTGGCCCGAATGTCGCCTGGCCGGCGAAGAACAACGCCATAGCGGACGCCGCAATAGCGATTCCCAAAAGCACCTTAGCCAGCGTCACCGTCCAAGCCTTCGCAAGAGTAACATCCTTAAGCAACGCGCTCGCCGCCATCATCAGGGCGCCGGCAAGGGCCACCAGCATCAGAGATTTGTTGAGAGCCTGTTCCCAAGGCGTCACCATGTGCTTGGCCGGGGGTTCGAGCGGCACCTGCGTGTTGGTCTGCGGGGCCGAGTTCGCCGCGATCGATTTCGGCTGGGCGCTCGCGCCGTCTCCGGCGCCCGCCATGCCGATCGCGCCGCCGTCGGGACCGATGGCCCCGCCCCCGCCCGCGGTCGAGCCGTCATAGGTCCTGCCGGCGGCAAAGCTCGAGCCGGCGCGCCCGTTCGCCTGGTCGCCCATGACATTTCTCGCCTGAGCCCGGGCGCCTCGTCCGCCACGGGCGGCCACGCCCCGGGCGCTCGAGGCCTTGGCTCCGGGACCGCCTCTCGAGAAACCGCTGGACGCGCCGTTCTTGGCCGCGTTCGCGAGATTGTCGCCGAGCCGGGTCGAGCCCGCGCTCGCGGAAGTCGTTGCGCCGCCGCCCGCCGCGCCCGACAGCGCGCCGAGCTTCTTCACGTTGGCGAGACCATGGCCCATCGAGCCGGCGGCTCCCGCGCCGCCGCCCGAGTTGATGGCGCCGCCGGAAGCGGTCTTGGCCTCGGCCGCTCTGCGCGCGGCATCCGCCGCCGCCGCGTCCTTGGCCGGATCGCCGGCCGTATTGTCGGCCGGAGCTTGGGCGGACGCCGAAGCCGCGGCCTCGGCTTCCTTGTCCTTGGCCGCGGCGGCCGCCGCGAAGTTCAGGGAGGCCGAGGAGCCGTCCGCGTTCACGGGTGCGACCGCGTTCGGATCGACGACCGGCTGGGTTCTCGGCGCGAACAGCGAAAGATTGCCGCCGGTCTTATCCGCGTCGCCGGGGCCGAACATCTTGTAGCCGGCCAGGCCGATGCCGCCCGCCACGGCCGAGCCCATCAGAACGAGCGCGAGCATGCCCGCCTTGGTGGCGAGCAGGCCGCCGCCGCTCACGGCCCCCGCGCCCAGGCCGCCCAGACCTCCGGCCGCGCCGCTGCCTCCGCCTCCAAAAAGGCCGCCAAGAAGGCCTGTGGCTTTCTTCTTGCCGTCGTCAACCTTGTTGACTTCAGCCTTGATGTCGGGCATCTGGGGTTTCGGGTCCATAAAACTCCTCCGGTCCGTCTACTCGAAATTCATTTGCGATCAGCTCGTCCTAGCTCCCATCCTGCGCGCGGCTCGGTCCAACTGCTGCTTTTCTTCGAGATCTCGAACTTTCGCTTCCTGATCCGCCTGCCGCTGAACGGCCTGCATGATGACGTTGACGACGATGCCGCCGACGGGGCCGCCGATGACCGCGCCGAGAACGGCGCCGGCCATCTGCATGGCGATCTGCTTGGCCATCTCGCTGTCGTCCATGCTGCTCTGTCCGACGTCGGCCGAGGGAGGGGCCTCGATCTTTTTCTCGTTGAGCTTCGGATCGTCGAGCTTGAGATTGACGGGAGCGGCGTCGAGCGCGGCGTAAGTGCCGGGACCCGCCCCGACGTTGCCGCCGATCTTGCTTCCGCCTTTGGCGCCGTCGAACGCCTTGCTCAGGGAACTGCGCGCGTCGTCGCCGCTCCTGCTGGCGGCGGCGAGCAAGGCCTGCGCGGAGGCGGCCTTGAGCGCGCCCATGCCCTTGGAGTTGGGGCCGCTCTCGATGTCGGCGCCGCCGCCGGAAAGGCCCTTGGTGCCCGCGAAACCGATGTTGGCGTTGCTCGAGCCGAACGCGCTCGAGCCGGACGCGCCGGACCGGCCCCCGCTCGCCGCGCCCATGCCCGACAGCGAGTTGCCCGCGAGCCTCGGCGCGCCAAATCCCTTCTGCGCCTTTTCGCCCCAGCCGCCGCTGCTTTCGCTGACCTTCTTGAGCGCGCCCGCCAAGGTGGAGCCGGACGCCGAGCCCGAAGCGGAGCCGAGAGCCGCGGAGCCCGCCGCCGCGGCCGCCGTCTTCTCCTCGGGAGGGGGCTCGTAGAGCGAGGAGCCGAGCAGGCCGTCCTCTTTGCGCTTGTGCCCCGTGCCGTCCATCGACAAATTGATGCCGTCGCCCGCGTCCGAGGCCAAAGTTTGCTCGACATTGGCGTCCGCCTTGGGCTTGCTGGTGTCGACCGCGCTCGAGCCGACGGATTTCTCGCCCAGCATGGGCGTCAAAAGCCAAAGAGCCGTGAAAACGATCCCCAGGAGGATCGCCCACCAGTACTTTTTAAACGGATCGTCCGCATCAGAGACCGCATATTGCGGCGCGATGGGACTCAATGTAACGGTCATATGGCTGATTTGAGTGTAGCCCCCCCCTGATTTTTTGTCAAGGAACGGGGTCCCCTTTACCGAGTTTTTACCGAGGCCCCGCCGGCGTCACCTGGCCGCTTAAAGCGTGCAGGGCGGCCTGATAGAGGTCCCCGCAGCGCCGGTAGCGGTCCTCTGGGCGCGGAGAGAGGGCTTTGCGCACCACCTCGTCGATGGCCTGGCCCAGATCCGGAACCAGGACCGAAGGGGCCGCGAAGCGGCCCTCCATCTTGTCGCTCATCTCGCCGGGCCCCTTGAAGGGCAGCCCTCCGGTCAACAGCTCGTATAAGGTGACGCCGAGGGCGAACACGTCGGACTCCTTGACGACCACGCCCATGGCCTGCTCGGGCGACATGTACACCGGGGTGCCGACGATGGTGTTGGTCGTGGTCAGAAGCGAGTCCAGTATTTGCCGGGCGATGCCGAAATCCATGACCTTGACCCAGCCTCCGTCGGCCAGCATCACGTTCGAGGGCTTCATGTCGCGGTGGATGACGTGGCGCGCGTGAGCGTGGTCCACGGCCTCGCCGATCTGGCGCAGGATCTCGAGCGCGCGGGCGGGCGGAAGCCGGCGGCCGGGGGTCTCGTTGAGCAGCTCGTGAAGCGTCAGGCCCGAGACGAATTCGAAGACGAGATAGGTGTCATGAGCGTCGCGGATGATGGTGTAGATGTCCACGATGTGGGGGTGATGCAGGGAAGCGACCATCTCGGCTTCCTTAAGAAAGCGGTCGCGCTCGCGGGGGTTGCCCTGCAGCTCGCTGCGCAGCTTCTTGATGGCGACCGGCCGCTTGAGCACCTTGTCCCAGCCCTTGTAGACCATGCCCATGCCGCCCTCGCCGAGAGGGCCCACGATGTCGTACTGGGAATCGAGCTCCTTGCGCTCGGTGGCGAAGCCGATGCGGGACTCGGGGCGGGCGCGGCGCGACATGCGCCAGGCCAGGAAGACGAGGAGCATGAAGAGCGCCGAGGCGCCGGCCAGGATGGCGCGCAGCCAGCCGCGCGGCGGGCGGGGCGGCGCGGCCGCGGGAGCGCCCTCGGACAGGCGCGTGCGCGCGGAGGCGTAGGCCGCGGCATACTCGGGAGAGAGGTCCGCGGCGCGCTTGTAGTCCGCGAGAAGCTTCTCCCCCTTCTCGCCGAGGCCCTCCAGCGCGCGCGCCCGCTCGAAGTAGCCGAGGCCCAGGCCCGCGTCGGCCTGCACGGACTTCTCGGCGTCGCGCAGCGCGTTCGGGTAGTCCCTGGACTCGTTTCCGGCGTCGGCGCGGCGGGCGTAGGCGACCGGCAGGTTCGCCTTGTTGCCCTGGGCCGACCAGAGGTCGATCGCCTTCGTGAACTCGCGCAGGGCCGAGGAGAACTCCTTAAGGATCGCGTAGGCCAGGCCGCGCATCATGTAGCCGTCGGCCAGGGTCGGGTCCGCCGCCACGGTCGCGTTCGCCGCGGCCAGGGCCCCGGCGCCGTCGCCCATGTTGATCAGGCGCATGGCGTCCGCGGCCAGCTTGTTCGCGCCGGCGCGGTCCCCCGCGCGGCGGCCCGCTTCCTTCAGACGGGGATCGTCGAGGAGCGAATACTCGACGAGCGCGTTCGAGAGCGGACGGCTCTGCGTGGTGGCGATCGAAACGACGCCGTTCCTGGTCCGGCCCTTCGACATCTCGTAGATCGAGCGGGCGCCTTTGTCGTCGGGGAACACCTTCAGCACGCGGAGCGCGTCCTCGGCGGCCGTCGGATAGTCCCCGGACCACAGCGAGCCGGTCGCCCGGACGCGCAGGGCCGCCGCCAGAGCCTTGGGGTCGTCGGTCCTCGCCTCGGCGAGGGCCACCGCGCGGTCCGCGTAGGCGCGGCCCTTCAGGTAATCGCCCGCCTGTATGGCGACGGCGCCGGCGGCGCGCTGGATTTTGTCGCTGTCCGGGAATTTTTCCGCCGTTTGGTCGGCCCTCTGGACCATGGCGCCGTTCTGCTCGTCGATCGCCTTTATCTGCGCGGCGACGGCGCGGTCGCCGGGGTTCTGGCGCTGCTTTTCGGCCAACTTGGTCTTTTCGTCGGCATTTCCCTGGATTTTTCCCACGCTCTCGGTGAGGACCGCGAGGAAATCGTCTTCATCTCGCACCTTTACTGCCGGCTCAACAGCTTGGTTGGATGGAGCCGGCAGCTGTTCAGCGCGAGCGCCTTGACCAGCCAGAACCAGCAGCCCGATGAGAATCCAGCGGGTCTTGACGATGCCGACCTGAGTGTTACAATAGGTAAAGGTCATCAATTTATGAGAACAGTGAAGAAGAATTTCAAGCGCCGGACTCTCGCTCTTGCGCTAAGTATTGCGGTCATGCCCATCCTTGTCAATGGTCAGGCCCAGAGTTTATCAACCGTTAACAAAGACAAATCTTCCAACAAGTCCGCCCCCAAGAGCTCAGACAAGGACGCCGAGTCGGGCATCGCCCACCTCATCGCCTCCGTGCTTAAGGCCGGCAGCGATGAAAACACCGGCAGCAATCTCGC
>JAQTNG010000232.1 GCA_028714015.1 Elusimicrobiota bacterium
AAAGCCGGAAGGCCTTCTCGTCGGACAGGACGATCTGCGGCTTGCCGGCCCCGTCGAAATCGGCGACGGCCATGGCGGTGATGACGAAGGGCAAGGACGCGCCGCGAGTCCGGGGCGCGCGCAGGGCGGCCTCGCCGGGATGAATGGACGCGGGGGGCGCCGCGGGCGCGGCGGGGGCCGCGACGACGGCCGTCAGGCGCGCGCGCTGGCCGGCCTGCACGTGCGGGGCGGGCTCGCTGAGGCGGCCGACCGAGAATTTCTCCGCGACCTCCTCGATCTTGCCCTCGGCGAGCTTGCGCTCGGCCTTGCCCAGCTGCTCGCCCGTGACCGGGTGCTTGATGTCCTCGCCTTCCTCGTAGACCGTGAAGCCTCGGCCCGGGGCGGCGCCGTCGGCGGCCGTCAGGTCGAGCCAGATCTGGGTGCCCAGGGTTTTCACGACGTAGCCTTTGGCCGGCGCGGCGGCGAAAACGGGGGCGGAAAAGGCGAATAAGGAGGCGAAAGCGAGGGAGATCATTTCAAGAGGCTATCATATTTTTTTTGTAGAATCGCCGTCGTGGCCTCCGCCTATCCGTCCGCGCGCACCGGCACCGCCCAGGGTCTTATGCGCGTCGTGACGAAGGCCTACGAGAACCGCCTCGACGCCGACGGCACGGTCCTCCCGGCCAAGACCGAATTCCAACGCCGCTTTATCGAGCCTTTCTCGCGCGCGGCGGGCATCATCATGGGGGCCGTGATGGAGCTCGTGCCGGCCGACTGGACGGTCGCGTTCCATAATAAGGTGTTCCTGTTCCTGTCCGGCGGACACAGCTATCCGTTCGACGCCGCTTCTCCCGCCGTCGTCGCCGCCCGGGCGTTGGCCGCGCGCCTGGAAAAGGAATCGGGGCGGGCGCCCGCCTTGCTCGCGGCGATCTCCCATCCGCCCGTCATGGGCGAGCTTGCCCACCTGAACATCGAGCTCGTGCGGCGCGCGACTTTGGTCCTGCGCGAGGTCCGCGGCCGCCCGTGCCGCCCGCGCATGGTCGTCGCGATCGATCCGTTCGCGCTCGACACGATCAGCGTCCTCGAGGAGGGGCTTTACGCGGGCTACATGGGGCGATTCCATCTGGGCCTCGACCGCCTGGCGCTGGGCCGCGGCCACCCCGGGCCTTTGATGTCGCCGCAGACCCGCTGGGACCGCATGCCGCTGCGCCTGTTCCGGTCGTTGGCCGAAGGGCATGAGGTCGGCATGGTCCTGTCCGGGGGGGTTCCCTCGACGGGCCGCGTGCTGTACGGCGTGCGCGAATGGTCGCGCCGCTCGCGCGCGGCCAGCCCGCTCCACGGCGACCCCGCGCGGGCGCTCGCGCGCCTGCGCGCCGACGCCTCCTTCGCGCGCTTCGAGACAGCGGCCGCCGAACATATCCCTCTTCCGCGCGGGCCCTGGCGTCTCCTGGAAGCCTGGCTGATGACCGCCGCCGCGGGCCTCCTTCCCGGCGAGACGGCCGATTCCGCCGCCCGCGCGGAGCTCGCCTGCCTGTCGGTTCCCGAGGCCTCGCGCGCGTCCCTTCTCGCCGAGCTCTCCTCGGACATGACGCGCGAGACGCCCGCCCGCCGCCGTCTGTTCCGCCTGCTCGCGGGCCGCGTGGCGCGCCGCCGTCCGCTCATTCTAATCCCCGTCGTGCACACCGCCGAGCCGCTCGGCGTGACGGAGCGCGAGGCTTGGGGCGTGACATGGATCGGGACGGATCGGGTGCGCGTCGTGAGGGCCGGCGCTCCCGATCGCAGCCAGGACATGACGGCCGAAGAGCTGGCCGAACGGTTTACCCAGGAGAATTTCTCATGAGCGCCAACTTGTACCGCAGCATCGGGGACCTCAAGGGGTTCTCCCTCAAAAACTGCCCGCCGATGGCGGAGCCGTCGGGCGTGCTGATGTGCCCGCCCGAGCACTTCCAGGTCCTCGCCGTGAAGAACCCGTACATGGCGCGCCACGTCGGAGACGTGGACCGCGGCAAGGCCATGAAGCAGTGGGAGGACCTCGTCGCCGCGTTCACCGCCGCGGGCTGCCCCGTTTCCGTCATACCGGCGACGCCCGGCCTCGAGGACATGGTTTTCGCGGCCAACTCGTCGTTGGCGGGCACTCGTCCGGATGGCGAAAAAGTGGCGCTCATTTCCTCGATGCGCCATTCGTCCCGCCGCAAGGAGACCGAGGCCTTCGAGGCCTGGTACGAGGCCCACGGCTACCGCGTCGCGCGCACCAAGCCCGGAGGCCACGAGACCTTCGAGGGCTCGGGCGACGCGGTGTGGCATCCGGGCAAGCGCCTGATCTGGGGCGGCCACGGCTTTCGCACGGACCCGGCGATGTTCGAGCAGGTGGCCGACACCTTCAAGACCCCCGTCATCCAGCTCAAGCTCGTCAATGAGCGCTTCTATCATCTCGACACGTGCTTCTGCCCGCTGACGCCCGAGACGGTCCTCATCTACCCGGCGGCCTTCGACGCGGCGAGCCTGGAGCTCATCCTTAAAATCTTTCCGATCGTCGTGACCTCGTCCGAGGCGGACGCCGTCTCGCGCCTGGCCTGCAACGCGGCGGTGTGGCGCTCGAAGACCGCGATCATCCAAAAGGGGGCCAACGCCGCGGCGGGGCACATGCGCGCCATGGGCCTGGAGGTCGTCGAAGTGGACACCTCCGAGTTCGTGAAGTCCGGGGGCAGCGTGTACTGCATGAAGCAGTATCTGTTCGGCTGAACCGTATCCGGAAACAGTAGAATCGCTCATGCGATTCGTCCCGGCGCTTTTGGCCTCCCTCCTGGCGCTCCCGTGCGCGGCGCTGTCGCCGGACACCGCGCCGTCGGCGAAAATGGAGAAGGAGCTCTCCCGCCTCGAAGCTCAGGCCTCGGCGAGCCCGGTCGCGCGCCGCCTGTTCGCGGTGACGCGCCGCGTGCCGCGCCGCGAGGTCCGCGGCTCGGGGCTCCCCGACGCGATCGGCGTGCGCGGCGGGGCGAACCCCGAGATCGTGTTCGACGCGCTCCGCCTGCCGCAGACGAGCGAGACCGACGCCGAGCTCCTGCTGGTGCTCAACGCGGCGCGGGCCGCTCTCGCCTTCCCGATCCCGATCGTCGAGGCCGAGCAGGCCGCGTGGCAGAGGACCCTGCAGTTCGCCGTCGAGCGCGGCGCGGAGGACCCCGCGGGATTCGGCGCGCGCCTGGCGAAAGCCGAGTCCGAGGGGGGCGCGCGCAGCGACGCCCTGGACCGCTCGACCTTGCCGCCTCGCACCCCGTGGGAGCCGTCGGAAACGGCGGTTCTGAAGCTGCCCGACGGGGTGCTCGAGCGCGCGGGCCTTCTGCTCCACTTGTTCGAGAACGACCCCGAGAGGTTCTACTGGGCGATCGAGGCGGGCACGGCGTGGCCGCGGGGCTCCGCCCGATTGGGCGAGCTCGAGGACCTGTACGCCCTGCGCGCGAAGGAGATCGCCGCGCTCAAGGCCCCTCCGGAGGGGCCTTACGCGACGCTGGGCGGACGGCGCTATCCCGCGCCGCTGGTCCGCGCCGCGTTTTTGCTCCGGGGCACCGGCGAGGCGGAGAGGCTGCGCGAGTCGCTCGAGGCCTACGACAGCGTCGGCCTCGCCTCGATGCGCGTCGCGGCCAACCGCTGGCGCCGGGCGGTGGGCAAATGACGCTTCACCTGTGCCAGGCCGGCTACGAGGCCTTTCTGATCAAGGAGCTCGGCGGCGCCGTGGAAAAATCTGGGCCCGGCTGGGTGCTCGGCCCCGACGGGACGGGCGAGCTCTGCTTCGCGCACCTGTCGCTGAAGGCTCCCGTGACGGTCGAGGGAAAGTCCCTGAACGCCTTGGCCGGCGCGATGGCGGACTATTTCACCGCGTCCACGAAGGACGAGCGCTTCGAAGGGCCTTGGCCGTTCTGCGTCGAGTCCTCGGGCGAGCCGGGCCTCTCCCGCCGCGCGAAGACGGCCGCCGAGGAGTGCTTCGCCCGCGTGAAGGGGCGCATGTCGCGCGTCGCCAAGCTTGCCGTCCACGGCCGCCCCGGCCCCGGTCCGGCTCGGGGATTCTTCGCCTACCTGCCCACTTTCGACCGCGCGTGGGTCGCGCGCGACGCGGTCGCCGGCGGCCAGAGGCGCATGGCCGACGATCCTCAGGCCCCGTCGCGCTCCTATCTGAAGGTCGAGGAGGCCTACGGCCTGATCGGACGCGAGCCCGCCGCGGGGGAAACCGTCGCGGACCTGGGCGCCGCGCCCGGCGGCTGGAGCTACAGCGCGGCCAAGCGCGGAGCCCTCGTCGTCGCCGTGGACAACGGCCCGCTCAAGGGCGGCGCCCTCCACCCGGGCATCACGCACAAGGCCGAGGACGCCTTCAAGTTCGCGCCCGAGGCGCCGGTGGACTGGCTTTTCTGCGACATGGTGGAAGACCCCGACCGCATCGCGGATCTGCTCGGGTCTTGGCTCGACCGCGGCTGGTGCCGGCGCTTCGTCGTGAACCTGAAGTTCGGGCGGCACGATCCGCTGCGCGTGCTGAGCCGCGCCGAGGCCCTGAGGGGAAAGTGCTCCTTGCTGCGCGCGCGCCACCTCTTCCACGACCGCGAAGAACTGACCCTCGTGGGCGAACGCGCGCCGGGCGCTTGAAAGCCCGGGCCCGCGGGGCTATACTAGAGACATGACACCACGACGACTCCTCTTCCTTTTCCTCGCCTTGACCCTGTCGCTGGCCGTCCCCGCGGGCCATGTCCGCGCCGAGGACGAGCCCGCTGCGAACGACGACGCGAAGCCCGCGGCCAAGCCGTCGAAGAAAAAGCCCGCGAAGAAAAAGACCTTCGATTACGACCGGTCCAAGTACAAGTCCCGCGAGCCCTCGCAGACCTCGAACTACAAGTTCAACGAGAAGGGCGACCCGATCAGCGCGGAAGCGAAGAAGAAGGCGTCCGTGAAAAAGAAGAAGCGCTCCGAACCGCCCGAGATCGGTTCGCGGGAGGGGGCCGAGGCCTGCGGTTCCGAGGAGAGCTGCGCCGAGAAAAAGACCGAGGCCGACGCGCTCTAGAGGCTGTCGGGCCTTCCTCGGCCCGGCCTAGGCGGCGGGGCCTTTTTTCGGGAGGCGGGCGATGAAGCGCGCGCCCTTGCCGGGCTCGCTTTCCACGCGAATCGAGCCGTGGTGCGCCGACACGATGCCCTTGCAGATGGCCAGGCCGAGGCCCGTGCCCGGGGTCTTGCGCGTGACGGCGTCGCCCGCGCGGTAGAACTTCTCGAAGAGGCGCGCCTGGTCCGCTTTCGAGACGCCGGGGCCCTCGTCCGCGACGCTGAGCTCGATGTCGGCGCCGAGCGACTCAGCCTTCAGCGTGACGGTCCCCGCCTCGGGCGTGTACTTCAGCGCGTTGCCCGCGAGGTTCACGAACAGGCGGTAAAGCTGCTCCTCGTCGCCGCGCAGGGACTCCGCGCCGGGTCCGATTTCGATCTTGAAATTCGGCTTGGACGGATGCTCCTTGAAGAGGCGCGCGATCCTGTCGAACAGCGGCCCGGCCTTCACGTCCGCGAGGTCCATCTCGAGCCCGCCCCCTTCGATGCGCGCGATGTCGAGGAAGTCTCCGACCATGTTCGCCAGGCGCGTCGCCT
Organism: Elusimicrobiota bacterium; assembly: GCA_028714015.1. Taxonomy (GTDB): domain Bacteria; phylum Elusimicrobiota; class Elusimicrobia; order UBA1565; family UBA9628; genus GWA2-66-18. Next base: position 5,593 of record JAQTNG010000232.1, read on the forward strand.
CGTCGAGGATGATCTGAAGATAGTGGCGGCGTTTGCCGTCGTCGAGGTCGCCGCCGAAGTCGCGCAAGGTCTCGGCGAAGCCGCGGATGGCGGTCAGCGGCGTGCGCAGCTCGTGGCTGACGAGGGCCGTGAACTCGGACTTCATGCGCTCGACCTGCTTGCGCTTGGTGATGTCGCGGTAGGAGCGAACGATCGCGAACGGCGCGTCCGCGTCGTCCTTGAGGAGCGTGAACGAGCCTTCGACCGCGACGAGCGTCCCGTCCTTGCGCAGACGCTCGGTCTCGTGCGAGTTCTTTCGGCCCCGAGCGAAGACTTCCGCGCAGACGCGCTCGATCTCGTCGGCGCGGTCCGGCGGTATGAGGAAGGCGCTGTCGCGCCCGAGCACCTCGTCGAGGCGCCATTGGAACAGGGCGGCGGCCCCGGCGTTCCAGGTCAGGATATTGTTGTCGAGGTCGGTCACGAAAATCGCGTCGGAGGACTGATCCACGACCGCGGCTGAGATCTTCCGGTTCTGGAGGGTCTGCTGGATCAGGCGCGCGTTGCGCAGGTGGCGCGCGATCTCGACAAGGGCGCCCTCGCGCTCGGCGTCGAGCGGCTCGGCCTTCACCCGGCCGAAGACGACGCCGCCGGTCAGCAGGGCCGCGTCGGCGGTCAGGCGCAGGAGCGGCGCGGCGTCCCATGAGCGTCCTTCGGACACGCGCGTCACGATGCGCTTGTCGGCGAAGGCGA
>JAQTNG010000233.1 GCA_028714015.1 Elusimicrobiota bacterium
GCCGGGCGTGACCCGGATGTCCGAGTCGGACATCAGCAGCAGGTCGTACTTGGCGAACGGGTAGGCGTTCGCCATGTTGTTGACCTTGGGGTTGTAGCCGATGCGGTTTTTGGAGACCACGACCTCGATGTCGGCGTCCGGATAGGCCTTCTTCAGGCGCGAGACGGCGGCCAGCGCCGGATCATCGGGGCTCGCGAGGCAGAACAGGATCTGGAAGCAGGGATAATCCTGCCGGCAGAAGCTGGCGAGGTTCTCGTCGAGGTCCCGGTCTTCGCCCTTGAGGGGCTTGATCAGCGTGATCGGGGGAAGAGGCGTGGCCTCGCGCTCCCCGCGGGAGAGCAGGAACCGCCGCGCGCACACGGCCGCCGCGAGCGTGAAGGCGAGCGTGAAGGCCCCGCAGCCGAGGGCGAACGCCGAAAACGCGGCCCGGCCCGCCACGGCGGCGGTCAGCATGATCAGCCCGAGGATCTCCCACTGCATGAGGGGAGCGTTAAACCGCGGCCGGCTCCTTGTGCTTGGTCTCGCCCGGGGCGAGCCTCGAGACGGCCGGCTTCTGGCGTCCGCGCAGGTAGTCCAGGAACTCGCGCCCCTCGCGCAGGCGGCGCCGGCGTTCGAGCGGGTCCTTCGCCATGTTGACGAGCATGCGCATGATCGGCGTCGGGCGCCCGTAGAACTTCGAGTAGAAGCGCTTGACTCCCGCTTCCATGTCCGCGGCGTTGAGGTGGGGGTAGGAAATCGCCGAGGCCTGGGTGCCGTCGTTGCGCACCATGGTCCCTTCGTCGTACCACTTGTTGGTCATCGCCTGGCGGTACAGCTCGGTGCCGGGGTAGGCGGCGGCCAGGGAGACCTGGATGGTGTCCACGTTCAATTCGCAGGCGTACTTGATCGATTCCTCGATCGTGTCCTTCGTCTCGCCGGGCAGGCCGAGGATGAAGGTGCCGTGGATGATGATGCCAAGCGACCGGCAGTTCTTGGTGAACTCCTGGGCGATGTCGATGCGCACGCCCTTCTTGATGTTGTTGAGGATCTGCTGGTTGCCGGACTCGTAGCCGACGAGCAAAAGCCTCAATCCGTTGTCTTTGAAGACCTTGAGGTACTCGAACGGGACGTTCGCGCGGGAATTGCACGACCACATGATCCCGAGCTTGCCCAGGCCCTTGGCGATCTCGGCGGCGCGGGTCAGGTCTGCGGTGAAGGTGTCGTCGTCGAAGAAGAACTCCTTGACCTCGGGGAACATCTCCTTGGCCCGGGCCATCTCGGCGATGACGGCCTTCGCGGACTTGGTGCGGTAGACATGGCCGCCGACGGTCTGGGGCCACAGGCAGAACGAGCAGCGCGCGGGGCAGCCGCGGCCGGTATAAATCGACAGATAGGGGTGCTTCAGGTAGCCGATGTAGTAGTTCGGCACCACGAGGTCGCGCTTGTACACGTCGAGGACGGACGGAAGGGCGTCCATGTCGTCGATGAGCATGCGGTCGGGGTTGTGGATGATCTCATTGCCGGACCGGTACGAGAGTCCGGCGATGCTTTCAAAGGGGCGGCCCTCGGCGACTTCCTTGATCGTATAATCGAACTCCTCGCGGCCGACGAAGTCGAGGACGGGGGCGTTCTTGAGCGACTCCTCGGGCAGAACGGCGACGTGGGCGCCGACGAAGCCGATGCGCATCTCGGGGTTCTGCTTCTTGAGGGCCTCGGCGACCTTGGCGTCGTTGTCGAAGGAGGGGGTCGAGGTGTGGATGACGCACAGCTCGAAGCCGCGCGCGCGCTGGAGCACCTGCTCGAGCGTCAGGTCGTCGGCCGGGGCGTCGATGAGCTTGGAGGTGGGGATGAGGGCCGCCGGCTGGGCCAGCCAGGTCGGGTACCAGAAAGACTTGATCTCGCGGCGAGCCTGATAGCGGGACCCGGCGCCCCCGTCGAAGCCTTCGAAAGAAGGGGGGTTTAGAAACAACGTCCGCATGGTCGCCATCTGATTCTCCGTCCGTCTGGGGGTGTCAGGCTTTAACTTGATCAATACCGACGAGCATTTTACCAAAATACCGTCTGGCGGGCAATGGGCTTCATCTGTTAGACTGAGGCTGTGCTGGGCGCCCTCTTCGCCGTTTTCCTGCTCGCCGTGCCCGCCGGCGCCCGCGAACAGGGCTGGGACTGGCGGCAGAGCCAGACCCCGCACTTCATCATCAACCACCAGACCGCCTGGCTTCCCGCCGGCTTCTCGATGGGAGCCGAGCGGGTCCACTCCCGCCTGCGCATGGACCTGGGGATGTTCTCTCCCTGGATGTCGAAGGAAAAGATCAACCTCTACATCTACTCGGACCATGAGACCTTCCTGGCCGGCGAGTTCGCGCCGCCGAAGTGGTCCAACGGCCTGGCCATTTACGACCGCAAGGCCGTGGCCATGCCGACCATGAAGGACCCCCGCAAGATGCTCTCGGTCATGGCCCACGAGACCACCCACCTGCTCTTCGACAGCTACTGGAAAGAGGCTCGCCGCGAGCCGCCGTCCTGGATCAACGAGGGCCTGGCCATGCTCGAGGAGGCCGAGTCGCCGGAGCGGCCGGAGACCTCGATCTGGTACCAGCAGATGACCTTGGTCGATCCCAAGAAATTCCCCGACCTGGAGACCTTCTTCGCGGTGACGCCGACCAAGGATCTTCATAATGATCAGGCCGCGGTCGGAGAATGGTACATACAGGCCTACTCGGTGGTCCATTACCTTCTGCGCAAGCACTCCCGCCTCCAGTTCAAGAGCCTGTGCGCGGCCCTGCGCGACGGAAAGCCCGTCGCGGACGCCCTCTGGCTGACCTACCGCTATAAAAAGGTCTCCGATTTGGACAAGAAGTGGCGGGCCTGGCTCGCCGACCCGTCCCACAAGCGCCGCGTGGCGGCCTTGGCGGGGGACGCCCGCAAGGGCATGGACGAGGGCGCCGTCGGCAAGTCGAGCGGCCTGAAGTCCTCGTCCTTCAAGAGCTTCTCCACGAGCTTCACGCGCCCCAAGGCCGGAACGCCCGCCGAATAGCGCGCGAGAATAGCGCGCGAAATTAGTAAAATTAGTATTTAAAAATAAGCGTAATTCGACAATTCTATACTTGTAAAAGGCGGCCTCCGGGGCTATAACCCCAGGAGACCCGCCGATGAAGACTCTCCGCTCTCTCCCCGCCGTTTCAATTAAAAGCGCTTTACGACATGCCCTCCTCTCAACCTTAGGGCTGGCGCTGGCGTTGATTCTGTCGGAGGCGAGCGCTTCCGCCGCGGTGATTTGCCAGACCTACCAGACCGTCTGCGCCGCGGCCTGCGCCTACACCAGCATCCAGGCCGCGGTCAACGCGATCCCCGCCACGCCCCTCGCCGGCGACTGGTGCATCGACATCACCGACAACGGCGCCTATGCCGAACAGGTCACGGTCCAGGGCAAGAATCCCAACGGCTTCACGATCTATATCGGCACCACCACCGGAGCCAGCAGCCCCACGGTCTCGCCGCCGGCCGCCTCGACGGCCGCCTTCGTGATCAACAACGCGAGCGTCACGCTGGCGGGGATCAATATCCTCGGGACGAATGCCATGTCCTACGGCGTCCAGGCCGCCTCGGCCTACGTGACGATCAGCAGCGTCAACGTCGACTCCGGCGGCAATATCTCCGTTGCGGGCGTCTATTTGTCCAGCTGGTCCTCGCTGAGCAATTCCAGCATCACGGTGCAGAACGCGTACGGGCTGGACCTCGCGGGCTCGAACTCCTTCGTTTCGAACAGCACGATGACGAATGCCAGCGCGGGCTTTCCCGCGCTCTGGCTTCCCGGCTCCTCTTACAACACCGTCACGCAGAGCCATATCGCCAACTCGGCGGGCACCGGGGCGTACCTGTTCACCAACTCGAACTACAACACGGTCAGCCGGAGCGCGATGACGGGCGGGGTCTCGGGAGCCTACGCGCTCTGGCTTGTCGGCGGCGCCCACAACACGATCACGCAGAGCGTCATCGGCAATCCGGCGGGCACCGGGGCGCGCCTGGACACCGGGTCCAACTACAACACGATCGGCCAGAGCACGATGACGAGCAACGCCGGAGGCTTCTTCGCGCTCCTGATCAACGCCGCGTCCTCCAACACGATCACGCAGAGCTATATCTCCAACCCGTCCGGCGACGGGGCGTCTTTGGTCAGCAGCTACAACACGATCAGCCAGAGCACGCTGACGAGCAGCGTCGGGGGCTCCGCCGCGCTCTTCCTCTCCGCCGCCTTCTACAACACGATCACGCAGAGCTATCTGATCAATCCGGCGGGCAATGCGGCGAACGTATTCAGCTCCAACCACAACACGATCACCCTGAGCACGCTGCAGAGCGGCGGCGCGGGCGGCTACGCGCTCTACCTTTTCGGCTCGTCCTCCAACACGATCTCGCAGAGCGCTCTGAGCAGCCCGGCGGGCTACGGGGCGTACCTGTTCTCCAGCTCCAACTGCAACGCGATCAGCCAGAGCACGCTGACGAGCGCCTCCGCGAGCTGCTACTCGCTCTACCTTCAAAATGCTTCCGACAACCGGATCACGCAGAGCTCCATCGACAACCCGGCGGGCTACGGGGCGTTCCTGTTCAACGGCGCCAATCGCAACACGATAAGCCAGAGCACGATGACGAGCGGCTCCGCGGCCCACGAAGGGCTCCACCTGGACGGGGTGTCCTCGACGACCGTCGTCGACTCCTACATCCAGGGCTCGACGGCGGCCTGCATCTCAGGCTCGACCGGCACGGTCATCAACTCGAGCGTGCTCGTCGCGGCCGACGCCTTCGGCAGCGCCCTGATCATTCGGGGCGGCAGCGTCAGCTTGGCCGTGGCGAGCACCACGCTGCGCGGCGGCCCGTCCGGCCGCGGCCTTCTGCTCGACCTCGGCAACGCGGGCGTGATTTCCATCGGCAGCGTCACGGTGACGGGCGCGGCCCGGGGGCTCGAGATTACGACGCAGGCCGCGGGCTTCGTCCTCGCCGTGGACTCCGTCACCTTCCGCGGCCTGACCGCGGGGGCCACGGCGATCGACTTCCTGGGCGGGACCTTCGTGTCCACCTTCACGCTCGCCAATTTCGAGGATGCGGGGGTCGGGGCCAACATCTCCGGCGCGGCTCTGGGCGCGGCCTCGCGCATCACGATGAACGCCCACCGCGGCCCGCGCAGGGGCCCCGCCTACGAGAACGACCCCAACTCGCTCGTGGATTGGCAGGACCTGGTGGTGCCTCCCTCGAACTTCGCGGGCGCGGCGTTGAGCACGTCCTCGCTCAAGTGGACCTGGACGGACAACTCCGACAATGAAACGGGATTCCGGATTTTGGCCGGCGCGCTCAACGTCTCCGGGGACTTGCCGATCAACGCGACGAGCTGGCTGCAGGCGGGCCTGGGAGTCAACGCCAGCTCCGGATCCCTGCGCGTGCAGGCCTTCACCGCGACCGCCACGGCCGATTCCGGCGCGCTGACGCGCTACAGCCTGGCGGCGCCGCCCTCGGGGCTGGCCGCGTCGAGCATCTTCAAGTCGAGCGCGACTTTGACCTGGACGGCGGGCAACCCGGCCGGGACGATCTTCGAACTCGAGCGCTCCACCGGCGCCGGCTTCGGCTTGGTGGTGTCAACCGCGCTCGCCGCCTACGCGAACACGGGGCTGTCGCCCGGCACCACCTATTACTACCGGGTTCGCGCGCTCAACGGGGACTCGGCGGCGACGGCTTACTCGTCCTCGGCCGCCGTGCCGACGCCGGTCGCGGCGGCGCCGAACGCGCCGTCGGCCTTCGCCGGGGTCGCGCAGTCGACGGCCTCGATCCTGTGGACCTGGACGGACAACTCCGCCGATGAATCGGGATTCCGGGTTTTGACCGGCACGGTCAGCGTTTCCGGGGACCTGGCGATCAACGCGACGGCTTGGCTTCAGACCGGGCTGGGCGTCAACGCGGGCTCCGGGCCCCTGCTCGTGCAGGCTTTCAACTCGACCGGCACGGCCGATTCCGGCTCGGTGGCGCGCTACAGCCTGGCGGCGGAGCCTTCGGGCCTGGCTTCGTCGAGCGTCTTCCAGACGAGCGCCACTTTGACCTGGACGGCGGGCAACCCGGCCGGGACGATCTTCGAGCTCGAGCGCTCCACCGGCGGGGGCTTTATCCTGGCGTTCTCGAGCGCCGCGTCCGCCTACACGGATACGGGCCTGACGAACGCTTCCACTCACTTCTACCGCGTCCGAGCCCTCAACGGCGATTCGGCCGCGACGGCTTACGCCTCCACGATCACGGTCGCAACACAGCTGACGCCCCCGCCCGGCGCCCCCACGGGCTTCGCGGGCGCGGCTCTGT
>JAQTNG010000234.1 GCA_028714015.1 Elusimicrobiota bacterium
TCTCGCCACGAAGGTCCTCGATTGGCGTCGAGGCGACATCAGACCAGACGCGAATGACCCCACCCGAGGAACTGGCGGGGTTGGTCGAGGAACCGGTCAGGTAGCCGACGGTCGAGGAGCAGCCCGTCCAAGAGGTCGAGAAAACCTGGCTGGCGAAGTCGATCTCCTGCGCGAGCAGGATCTGCTCCGTGATGTACTCCGTCGCATCGACGTCGAGGTTGATCGCGGGGTCGGCGTTGGCGCGCTCGGGATCCGAGACGTCCATGTGGATCGCCTGCCGCTGGCAGTAGTAGACGTCGTTGCTGACCCGGAAGCCGCCCCCGGCAGACTCCGTCCCTGCGGCCCGCGGCTGCGCATCGCTGCGGAACCAGTCGGCCCGGGAGAAGGTGAAGTACTTGTCGGCCTGCTTGACCGTCGGGATCGTCGGGATCGCCTTGGAGGCGACGAAGATGTCCCGGCCCTGGCTGTACGCGACCGAGATATCGGTCAGCGCCGCCAGAATGTGGACATCACCAATCGTGGGATTCGGCATGGCTCAGGGCCTCAGCTCGAAAGCTGGCCGAACGGAGCCAGCATCACGGGGATGATGCCCAGGGCGCCCGTCGAGTTCGCGCCCAGCGAGATCGCGACAACGTGCTTCCCGATCGCCGTCGAGGCGATCGCATGGCCCAGCGAGCCCGAGGAGGCGACGAGCGGCGTCCCGTAGGTGATCGCCACCTCCGAGGCCGACGTCTCGCCGACCTGGAGCTTGGAGACCCCGAGGATGCCGATCTTCATCGGCCCGTTGACGGCGGTCGTCTTGTCCTGGAGGATCCCGACGTGGAGGCCGAGCGGGCCGGTCGAGGGCCCCGCGTAGCCGGAGACGGTCGAGAAGCTGACCAGGCAGTACTGGTAGCTGCTCACGTCCTGCGAGCTGAGCAGCGTGATGGTCGAGAGTACCTCTTCGAAGGCCATGGTCAGACCCCCCGCCGTGCTTCAAAGATCTTCTTGTCGTGGGCCTTCTCGATGCGCCGTAGCAGCTCAGGGCCGCCGTGATCGACGGACTTAAGGACCTTGGCACGAGCTGCAGTGATCGAGAGCCCCTGCTCAGACTTCTGGAGCTGCTCCGCCTTCGCAGCGAGCTCAGCCTCCGGGTCGCCCATACTCTCGTCGGTCACCGCCGACCCGATCTCGCCGAAGAGCGCCGACTTCGCGATCACCGTATCCGCCTTCGTCAGGACGCTCTCTAGCTTGGTCTGCTGGGCGGGCGAGAGCGTCTTGCTCGTCTTCCGAAGGATCTCGGCCAGGTCATCGGCCTTGGCGTCGGGGAGATGCTGCATACCTGCCGCCTTCCGGATGAAGACCTGCCGCTCTTCCTTCTCCAGCATCGTCGAGAGATTGGCTTCCGCCTTCGCGAGGCGCTCTCGGTCCTCATCAGCCTTGGTCAGGATCGCCAGGACCGCTGGCCGCTGGGCCTCAGGGATCTCCGAGAGGTCATACTCGCCGTCCGCGCTCTTGTGGAACTTGGCCGGCGTGCTCTCGAAGTCTTCCTCGCCCTCGGGCTCCTGGTCCGGGCCGTACTTCGCCTTCCGAGCCTTGGCCCGCGCCCGCTTGCGCTTGAGCGTGCCCTCGTCGCCATCCGGCTCCTCGTCCTCTTCATCGCCGTCCGGCTCCGCGTGGGTCTTGAGGTACTTCTTCATCTTGGGGCCGAGGATGCGCTTGGCCGCGACGAGCCGCTTCTTCTCTGCGGCCGTCATGTTGGGGAAGGCCTTGTCCAACTCATCCTCGTCGTCATGTGCCTTCGCGAGGTCGGCGACGATTTCAGTCATCCCGGCCTCGTCCAGGTCGTTGAGCGCCTGAATCGCCGCCACATCGTCGAGTGCCATCGTCGCATCCCCTTTTTTGATCAGGAACGTCCGGCGCACGGCCGCCCTCGAAACCGCGCTAATCTCCGACGGCTCAAGGGCAGTAAGCTCGCTCGCCAAGGTTGCCTCCGAAACAAAAGAGCCCCGACCCGACGACTTGCATCGGGTCGGGGCTCTGAGCGGCCCCTCGTGTTGACTGAGCCGAAGGTATACGCGGACCGGGGGGCAACGCAAGAGCGGGCCACCTAGCGGCTTGGCGCATCCCGCTATTGACGCGGTTTCCTTTTCCTTTATATTGCCGTGGTCACCTACCAGGAGGTCTATGGCCACGGCAACGGTATCGGTTACGGACGCCGCCTTCATGCTCAGCCTCACCTACAACGCGACTCTACGGCTCGTGCTCACGCACCGGCTCAAGGGCAAGCGCGTACGCGGACGCTGGGCGGTCGAGAAGGCAGACGTCGAACGGTTGCAGAAGGAGTTCGCTCAGGAGTCCGACCCATGAGCTACACCATCTCAGCGATCAGTCAGGAGTCGCCCGATATGCCAGACTCAGAATGGGCGGACTTCGTCGCCGACATCAAGGCTCACGGACAGTTAGTGCCAATCGTAGTGATGCACGGAGAGGTAATTGATGGGCGGAAAAGAGTACGCGCTTGCCAGGAACTCGGTATCGAACCAAGGGTCACAGAACTCGGCGCGCTAGAGCCTGTTGAGGCCGCGAGATCACTCAATATCCTGCGTACCCACTATACGGTTGGCCAGCGCGGCGTATTTGCCGCCCAGAGGGCTACGCTGAGCCGAGGACAGGCGGCCACCAGGAATGGAAAGCCCTGGATGGCCAAATCTGGCCATCCAGGATCGAGACCTATAACGGCGGACCAAGCCGCCCGTGAAGTTGGGGTAGCCAGGGGCGTCGTGAGGGACGCACAGCGCATACTACGGGGGGGAGTACCGGAACTTGTTCAGGCTGTGAAGGACGGGAAACTTTCGTTGCACAAGGCAAAGAGAATAGCCAGTGAAGTTCCGATCGAGCGCCAGCCTGAGGCGACGCGCGCAGCTATCGGCCAACGGAGACGCGCTCCTATCGGCCCGGCGCTCGGCAAAAAGGCGCTTCGCAAGTGGCGCCGTACTCCAATGGAGCAACAGATCAAGGCGATGGCCGACCAGATCGGCTACGCCGTCGCGCACCTCGAAACGCTTACCGGAGACGGCCCAGTCTCTATCTCAGAGCAGTGCATCGAGCTACTTCGCGACGGGAGGTCGAGGCTTTCGACCGTCATTCACAATCTGGAGGCAAACCGTGAGGCGTAGTACCGTGGCGCGTCCCGACAACTTCGCCGCCTGCGAGCATACGTTCCTACCGCTCAATAGGCTCGAAGTTCACCCCACGATTCAGCGTCGATTCGATGAAGCACGAGCCCAGAGGCTCGCTGAGAAGTTTGATCCTGACTTCTTCGGTGAAATCGCGGTCATCAAGCGTAACGGCGCCTATCTCGTTGTCGATGGCCAGCACCGGAAGTGGGCCGCGACGAAGGCGCTCGGCGCCGACCAGCTCGTCCCTTGCCGCGTCTACGACGGCGCGGCCATGGATACGCCACGGCTCGCTGCGGTATTCGTCGGCCTTAACGACGCCAAGAAGCTCCAGCCGATCGACCTCTACAAGCAGCGGTGCCGCGCTGGGGATCAAGCGGCGCTCGGTATCAAGGGCGTGCTGGCCAAGTTCGGCCTCGTCATCGACCAGACGCGCAAGCCGGGTGTTGTCCAATCGGTAACCGCGTGCTTCTCCGTCTACCGGGCTGGGGCTGGCGCCGTACTCTTTACGCGGACCATTGCCCTACTCCATACGGCCTGGGATGGGAAGCCGGATGCCTACCACCACTCGCTCATCAGGGGAACGGCGCTCGTTCTAGAGCATTACGGCTCCGGTATCGACGACAAGGCGCTCGCGCACAAGATGAGCAGCGAAGGTGAGCCTGACGGGTTCTTAGGGATGGCGAGGACAATCGCCAAGGCGACGCCCTGCTCGGTTGACCGCGCGATGGCACAGCGGATCGTCAACCTCTACAACAAGGGCAAGAGCATAGGGCGACTCGCGCCGCTAACCGAAGAGAAGTAGCGCGCAACGTCTTGCCCCTAACACAACGGCCACGGGTGCGATCCGTGGCCGTTGGTACAGCCGGGGTGGGGAGAACCCACCCAAACACTAGCCGTGGCATCACACGCGACGGCTAGGAGTCATATCGGGCACACCGTAGCGCGCCCAAGGACAACTTGGCGTTCAGGTCGGCTGATGTCAAGCCGCCCCTTCCGTGATCCCGAGGTCGCTTAGGCGCATTTCGACGATCTGCTTGCAGTTCGAGCACCGGAACGTCAGGAGCACCTCATCCCCTGTCGGAGGTGCCGTCGTCGCCTCCACGAGCTGCCGCAGCGCCCCAAGTCCCTGCTCCTGGACCCGGATCGGGAGCCGGTGCTGGCACGCGCAGCGGACCGCGAGCAGGGCGCTCACGCGAGCGGGGCGATCGGGTGGTTCGCTTTGTGCCGCAACCCGCTGCCGCCAAACGAGAAGCCCGTGATATCGCCCTTCTCAATCGAGGCCCAGAGCGCCGGATCCTTGACGTGCCAGGTCTGGAGCCAGCTTCCCTTGCGGACCGGCTCGCTGCCGACCTTGAGGTTCTCCGGCGCGATCCACGACTCGCAGAGGTGCGCTTCCTCATCCTTGAGCATCCGCTGGTGCTGGAGCCCGAGATGCGCTTGACCAGCGCGATACTTCTGCATGAAGAGATGGGCGGCTTTCTCGATCTCCTCGGGCGCCTCGAAATCGTCCTGCGTATCGACGACATGCGGCTCTAGGACGACGCCCGTCATTTTCTGCTGCGGGGCATCGGCCTTGAGGATGCGAAACACAGCGGGCCCTTCCTCGAAATCCAGGTCCTCGCGATCATCCTCTTCGGCCTCTTCTTCCTGCTCCTCGTCATCGTCCGCGCCGGGCGGGAGGCTGCGCTTCAAGACGAGGTCGTAGAGCTCGACCGGATCCGCGGCGCGCTTGGCGAAGCGGACCGGGGCGCCGGCCATCGCGGAGAGCGCCGAAGCCACGGCCCCGGTCAGGTGGTCGCGTTCGGCCTGGCTCTCGCCCAACGCGAGCCGTAGGCCGTCGTCCTTCTCGACTGCGGCGTTGTCGGCCTTGACGAAGCCGGTTGCGACGACGATCTCCGCCGGCAAGACCTCCGGTGTCAACTGCTCCGGCGAGTCCGCGGCAAACGCGGGCGGCAACTGCCCGGTCAGCGTCCGAATCCGACGGCCCCGGATGTAGAGGTACGGCCCGTCGGCCTTGGAGAACGCGACGCTGATCTCCTTGGGCGCGGCGTCGTTCGGCGCCGTGAGGTTCCGACCGCCCCTCCGGCGTCGGAACTCCGCGATGCTCTGGCCCATCGAGCCCGGGATATGCACGTCGCCCATCCCCGGGTTGTCCTTGGTGATCCCAGCCAGGATGCGCTCCAGCTTCGCCTTGATGCGTGCCCGCTCAGCGGCAGGGATGCCCTGCGTCTGGGGCAACCGGCTTAGTGCGTTGCGCACCCCGGCCGGGTTCACCTTCCCGCTCGGGTCTCGGTAGGGAAGTTTCAGATCTTCGAACGTCTTGGCTCCGGCCGGTGCATAGGCGAAGAGGGAGCGAACGTGCGCCCGCTCCTTGCCCGAGAGGTCGGCCCACACCTTGTCAGGGTAGATATCGCCCAACCCGGGCCGCGACCATGACTTCCAGACCTTGCTCATTTTCTCGGCTCCGTTCTGCTCGGCCGCGTAGCCCTGAATATAGGCTTGCTGCTTGGCGCGCTTGCGTTCAGCTTCGTTGCCCGGCGTATGCGGGTACTTCTTGCCTCGCGTGCCCCACTGGTACGCTGGGCGACCGTTGACGCGCGCGGCGTGAACCGGCATCAGCGACCTCGCATACCGGCGACGAAGCCGCGTAGCTCCGCCATCGCGATATCCATGTCCGCGATAGCCGCCTTGGTGCGCTCACCGCTCACGAGAATCTCCTCGGCAGAGGCGGCAAACTTCAGATCGCCCGCCACGACGAGTGCGTCCCGAAGCGGCAGATCATACTCTGCCGCTAATCGAACTGCTAGGCGCTCAGTATCCACGCCGCCGCCGCGCGAGCCGGCGCTGGCGCTGCGAGCGCCGCGCGGCCCGTGTTGCGATGCCCTGCCAACTTTCGGGCGCCTCGTTGCCGTAGGAGCGCGCCGTACGTAACCCGCCGAAGCGGTTGACGCGACCTCGGTTCTTGATCTGCACGACGTAGCGTGTCGCCGTCCGGCCCCAGCGCATCGGGATCAGCCGCTCATCACTCACGTAGCCTCCAACGGCAGGACGTTGATTCGCCCGCTCCACTCCGTCTGCGCAGGTTTCCGCAGGCCCGTCTCCGCCACCAGTACGATCACGCCGTCATTCGGCCCCTGCGAGCTCAG
>JAQTNG010000235.1 GCA_028714015.1 Elusimicrobiota bacterium
AACATGGAGCCCCTGGTGCCGCCGTCGCCGGGCTCGCCCCTCGGCCACCTGGCGCGTCATGCGATACTCTCGCGCTTCACCCGCGCCTCGGCGCGGGCGGCGACGCGGGTCGTCGCCGCCTCCGAGTTCGTCCGGGAAGCGGTGCGCGCTCTCGGCGTGCCCGACGAGCGCATCGACACGGTTTACCATGGTGTAGACGACCTCCCGCGCCCGGACCTCGGCGCGCCCCGGCGCGGCGGCTTCATGGCGGCGGCGGCCAAGTTCGTGCGCTACGCGAACCTCGAGACGATGATCCGGGCCTTCGCGCGTCTGCGCGCGAAGGGGTACGCCGGCGAGCTGCGCCTGGCGGGCGGCCCTCACGACGCGGGTTACGAGCGCGAGATCCGCGCCTTGGCCGAGTCTCTCGGCCTTAAGGGCTCGGTGCGCTTCCTGGGCTATCGCCCGAGGGAAGAGGTCCAGGCGCTGATGCGCGAGGCCGACGCCTTTCTCTTTCCGTCCCTGCTCGAGGCTTGCCCTTTCACCTTGCTCGAAGCGATGAGCCAAGGGGCGGCGATCGTCGCGACGATGGCACCCCCGATGCCCGAGTTCGCGGCGGACGGCGCCTTACTGGTCGCTCCGAAGGACGACGCGGCCTTCGCCGCCGCCGCGGAGAGGGCCGCGGCCGACCCGGGTCTGCGGGCGCGGGCCCGCGCGCGCGCCGACGCGTTCACGTGGGACGCGGCGGTCGACCGTCTGGCCGCCTGCTGGAGGGCCGCATGCGCGTCCTGATCGTCGTCGACCGCTACGCGCCCGAGGCGCGCTCGGCGGCGCATCTCTACGAGGATCTCGCCAAGGGCTTGGTCCGGCGCGGCCACGAGGTCGCGGTCGTCGCCAAGAAGCCCACGGAGAACCTCCCGGACGGCTCCGAGATTCCCGGGACGGAGGTCAAGGACGGCGTCCGGGTGGTGCGCATGCGGAGCTATCTCGGGGAGCCGCGAAGCACCTTGCTCAAGGGGCTCGACCAAGCGCTGTTCGCCCTCCGAGTCTGGGTGAGGCTTCAGTTCCTGGAGCATCCCGATGTCGTCCTGGTCTATTCACCGCCCTTGCTCCTGGCCGCCGCGTGCGCGGCGGCCCGCCATCCCTTGGTCGTCAATCTTCACGACATCTATCCTCGCACGGCCGTCGAACTGGGACGGCTCAGTTCGCCGACGCTCATCGCCGCCGCGGAGCGGCTCGAGGAATTCGTCTATCGCCGCGCGCGCCGGTTCGTCGTGCCCGCGCCGGACAGCGTTCTCTATCTCACGGAGGAGAAAGGCATACCGGCCGATCGCGTCCGCCTGTGCTACAACTGGGTGGACCTGAAGGCGACGGCCCCCGGGGACGGGAGCGCCTTCCGTAAGGCCCATGGGCTGGAAGGGCGCTTCGTCGTGACCTACGCGGGGCTGGTCGGCGTCGCCCAGGATCTTTCGGCGGTGATCGACGCGGCACGCAAGGCGAAGGCGGACGCGCGCCTTCTGTTCCTCATCATCGGCGAGGGCTCCGAGCTCGCGCGTTGGCGGCGAGAGGCGGACGGCCTGGCGAACATCCGGTTCCTGCCGACCTTGCCGCGCGAGGGATATCTGGAGTCGCTGCGCGGATCGGACGCGTGCCTGCTGGCGCTCTCCGCCGATCTCAAGTCTCCGGCCATACCGGGCAAACTCCCCAATATCATGGCGGTGGCCAAGCCCGTTCTCGCGGTCGTGCCCGAGGGGTCGGCCGCCGCGCGCACGGTGCTGGAGGCCGGCTGCGGCCTGGTCACCCCGCCCGGCGACGGGGCCGCTCTTCTGGACGCGGTGGAGCGTCTGCGCGCCGACTCCGGGCTTCGTGCTCGTATGGGAGAAGCCGGGCGACGGTTCGCCGAAGAGCGGTTCGCGCTGGACGGCGCCATCACGGCGTTCGCGGTGGCTCTGGCCGAGGCGGCGGGAAAGGCTTAGGGACGGTCTTTCAGTCCCAACTGCGCCCTGATTTCATTGCAAAGGGTGTCGCGCAGTTCGGTATGCCTTGGCACGCTGGTCCTGCGGTTGTTGGCGGGATTTAGCCAGATTTCGTGCTTCTTGCCCTGCCGATGAAGCGCGCAGCCGGACTTGGTGAGTTCGCGGATGAACTCCCGGCGCTTCACGCGACGGCGAGAAGAATCGTGGAGGTCTTGACCTGGCGCGGAACCCTGGGCGCGTCGCTCATCAAAAGATGGTAGGCATCTTTGATGTTCTCGCGCAGTTCCGCAACCGTGTCTCCCTGGCTGACGACGCCGGGGACTTCCTTCAGCCGACCGACATAGCCGTCGCCGTCGGGCCAGTACTCCAGAGTGAACTTCGACATAACCAGATTATAGGGCGTCAAGCGCGGTCGCGCAAGTGTCCTTTGATTGAGAATTAGATGGAGTGCTGTGACGGATGTCACCGTGGTTTTCCGACGGTGAAATGATAAAATCGCCAACATGGTCCGGCCCCTGTCCAAGCTTTGGTTCGTACGCACCTTAGTTCCCGTCTTCGGCGACCTGGCCATCCTTTTCGGATCCCTCGGCCTCTCGTTCTATCTTCGCGAGCCCCTGCTGCTCCGGGCGCATGTTTTTCTCGGCTTCGCGCCCCTGTTCGCGCTTTGGTGCGGGACCTTCTATGTGTCGGGCCTGTACAACCTCCGGCAGGTGCGCGACTTCGTGGCCCTGATCGGGGGCCTGCTGGCCTCGGGCATCCTCTGCTGGGTCCTCGGCACGACTTACTTCTACCTGTTTTCGCCCTACCTGGAGCTGACGCCGAAAACGCACCTGGCGCTGACGGTGGCGCTATCTCACCTGCTGATGCTGGCATGGCGGCGGACCATCCTGCTGGCGACCGATTTCTCCTTGCTCAAGCTTCGCCTGCTTGTCCTGGCCGGCGAGCCGCATCTCGAGCATCTGCGCCAGACGATGGGAACTCGCCATGACGGAAGCCTGGACCTGGCCGAGCGCTTCGGACCGGACGTGGACCTGGTCGTGGCGGACGGCGAGTGGATCGAGGCGCACTGGGACGAGGCGCGGCGCGTGTTCTCCGCGGCGGTGGCGCGGCACACGGCCGTGGTGAGCCTCGACAGCTTCTACGAGTCGCTGTTCGGCAAGGTGTCGCCGGCCTTCGCCAGCGACCCGGCCTGGGCCTTGGAGCATGTCCTGCCGCGGGCCGACAGCCTGTATTTCCGGGGCAAGCGGCTGTTCGACGCGTGCGCCGCGGCGGCCGGTCTCGTCGTCCTGTCTCCGGTCTTCGTTTTGGCGGCGCTGGGGATTTGCTGCATCGATGGGATGTCGCCGCTGTATGGTCAGGCGCGGATCGGATACCTGGGCCGCTCGTTCATGCTTTGGAAGTTCCGCACGATGCGTCCCGGCGCCGACGCCGACGGGCCGTTCCGCGCCGACCGCGAGTCGGCCGCGCGAGTGACGCCCCTGGGCGCCTTCCTGAGGCGGTTTCGTTTCGACGAGTTCCCGCAGCTCTGGAACGTCCTGCGCGGCGACATGTCGCTCGTGGGGCCTCGCCCCGAGTGGATCAAGGAGGTCGAGGTCTTGGAGAAGGTCGTGCCGCACTATCACCTCCGGCACCTCGTGCCGCCGGGCATCACCGGCTGGGCGCAGGTGTACTACCGCGCGACCAACGACCCGCAGGAGTCCATCGAGAAGCATCACTACGATCTCTACTACCTGAAGAACTTCTCGCCCGCGCTCGACCTGACCATTCTGCTCAAGACGATCAAGCGGATCTTCGTCCGCGACGCGGGCGTGTCCTCCGTCCATACGCCGTTCCCGCGCTCGATGCGCATGACGCCGCTGCCGGTGGACATCTCGTCCATCATCAGCCGGAACTGATGCGCGCCGCGATCCTGCTCGCCGCGCTCGCCGGGGCCGCCTGCGGCGCGCCCTCGCCCGCGGAGTTCCCGGTGGGGTTCTTCGGCGTGGAGACCGCCGGCGACGCGAGGCTTCTCGCGAGCAAGGGCTACAACGCCTTCCAGTCGTATCAAACCGCGCCGGAAAAAGTGCTTCCGGTGGCGCGCGAGGCCCGTCGGCGATCGGCGCTGTTCCTGGTTTCGCCCAGCGAGATCATCAAGACGACCTGGACGGCGGGCGCTTTCCACGACGCGATGTGGTACCTGCAGGACGAGCCCGACATTCATAACATGGATCAGGCCGCGCTGAAGGCCGTCGAGACTCAGACGCTCAAGTGGGCGCCGGGATCGAAGACGGCCTTCGTCGTGGGCGACGGGAGCAAGGCCAAGAATTATCCCGGCGTCGCGGACGCGATCATGGTGGACTGGTACCCGGTGCCGCACCGGCCGCTCGAGTCGGCGGGCGACCACGTGCGCATGACGGCCGAGGCGGCGGGGGGGCGCAAGGTCTGGGCGGTTCTTCAGGCGATGGATTGGCGCGACTTCCCTCAGGGCGATCCCAAGAAAAAGCGCATCGGCCGCTTCCCGGATCTGGCCGAGATCCGCTTCATGAGCTACGACGCCGTGCTCAACGGCGCGCAGGGGATTTGGTATTTCGTGTACACGATCGCGCCGGGCCGGACCCTCGCGCAGGCGCCGGAGCTGATGTTCGCGGTGGACTGGGTCGCGCGCGAGATGCGGGAGATGGCCCCGATCTTCGCGCGCGGCCGCGCGATACCGCTGCCCTTCGAGGCGCCGACGAAGGGGTGGATGGCGCGGGCCTGGACCTATCGCGGCCACGACTATCTGGTGCTGGCCAACCGCACGAAGGACCGGCAGTGGAAGGTGCCCGAGGAGGCGCTCACATCCGCCTGGCGGCCGCTGTTCGAGGCCCGGCGCGACCCGCGCGAGCTGCTCAAGAAGCATCAGGACGCCTATTACCTGAAGCCCTATCAGGTGCTGGTGCTCGAAAGCCGCCTGCGTCCCTCGCGACTGATCGGGCGCTGAGCGCCGCGCCCTCCCGGGCGCATGGAACTTTTCGGGGCCCTCAATCGTATGGTCGGTAGGAGTTGCGACCCTAAACGATGCGGAGGGCATCATGCCTATTGACGGAGTCGGGTCTTGACCGAGTGTCGCCTACATGTTACACTCCGGACAGCGGGAATCCTCACGACCGACGAGTTCCTGGAATGGATCGGCGCGCTCGGGAACAAGCGGCGCGCGCTCATCGATAATCGCTTGGATCGGATCAGGGAGAGCGGTCACTTCGGGGACTTGAAGGCGCTGGGCGACGGGCTCTACGAGCTCCGCTGGAAAAACGGGACTCGGGCGTATTTCTCGTATGTGGCCGGCGACGCCGGCCGGATGGTTTTGATGCTGTGGGGGGGCGATAAGAATGGGCAGGGTCGAGACATCGCAAAAGCGCGTAAATTCCAGGGCCGTGCCGGTGCGTAAGCTCCGGCCCGGGGCGTCCGTGCGCCCCTACGATCCGTCCCGGACCCTCGGCGACCCGAAGTTCGTCCAGAAGGCCATCATCGAGGCCCTTCTTGACGGGGACTGCGAGGCCGTCATGGAGATTTATTCGGCCCATCTTCGGGTTCTCAATCGATCGAAGACGGCCGCGAAGCTTCATGTTTCCCGGCAGCACGTTCACCGGATGATGGCCAATCCGAATCCCCGCATGGACACATTCGCCCGGTTCATGGGGCTTCTCAAGAACGAGGCGGTCGCCGCAAAGGCGTAGCGCCGGCGCCGGAAACGGCTCAGCCGCGGTAGACGCCCTTGAAGCTCTTCTCGGCCTCGCGGCGGAGGTCCTTTTTCTTCATCGAGTCGCGGCGGTCGGCGCCGGTCTTGCCTTTGGCGAGGCCGAGGGAGACCTTGGCCCAGCCGTTCTTGAAGTAGACCTCGAGGGGGATCAAGGTGAGGCCCTTGGTGGTGAGCTTGCCGGTGATCTTGCGGATCTCGGCGCCGTGCAGCAGGAGCTTGCGGTTGCGGCGCGTGTCGAGGGGCTCCAACAGGGTCTGAAAGACGTACGGCGGGATGTAGAAGTTATGAAGGAACAGCTCGCCCTTGTCGTTGGGTCTCGCGTAGCAGCCGTCGAGGCTCGCGTTGCCGCCGCGCAGGGACTTGACCTCGCCGCCGAGGAGCTGGAGGCCCGCCTCGACGACGTCGAGGATCTCGTAGAACTGCCGCGCTTTGCGGTTGGTCGCGACGGTCTTCTTTTCGTCCGCGTCTTTTTTGTCTTTTTGCGCCATAAAAATCGTAGAATCGGATTGTAGCAATTCGTCCCGGGCGGTGGACAGGTGGCGGAACTGGCAGACGCGCACGGCTCAGGACCGTGTGGGCGCAAGCTCTTAAGGGTTCAAGTCCCTTCCTGCCCACCG
>JAQTNG010000236.1 GCA_028714015.1 Elusimicrobiota bacterium
CCTGTTCTTTTGTGATTGCACTGGGTAATTAGGCATGGAAGCCTGCAGGGATGTCTCAGTGCGCGGCAGAATTCAATCTGTGCGCCCCAGCGGCGCGGCGGGTCATGCTGCCGGACCGGCGATGGAGAGCTGCGGCGCGCCCTGAAGGCTTCTGCCCGTCGCTTGAGCAAGCGCGAGGGGGCTCAGCTCCACAGAATTCCTTCTTCGCGGGTTTTGGCCGGCGACCCCGGCCTTCTCCAATATGTCACCCGCTGCGGCATAAGCTGCGTGACGCCGGGAGCGACCCAGTTCTTCAAACTGTCAGGCCTGGGGAAATAAGGCCCTGAATATCTGCCTCAAGCGCAAAACGCGCGGCTCCAGGCTCGTTGATGCCGAGTGGCGACGCGGTTGCGAGTTTACCGTGGCGCATGTGTTGCGGCATCGTATGACGACGAGGTCGCTGAAAATGCCACAACTGCCCACGAAGCACCTTCCTGCTGAGCGGGACTCCGAGGTTGAGATTCGGCGTCTGCATGAGAAGTTGACGTCGACGCCTTTGCTGCGCGAACTCCTCGACGCAATGCCGTACTGGGTCCTCTTCTTCAATAGGCGGAGGCAGATAGTCCACGCCAACCGCGCGGCGCGCGAGAGCCTAGGTCTCAGTTTGGGCGAACTCCTCGGACGTCGTTTCGGCGAGGCGGTCGACTGCGCGCACAAGGCGGAGGAGAGCGGCTGCGGCACCAGCGAATTCTGCACCGTGTGCGGAGCGACGGCGCAGATCGTTCTCACCCTTGAGGGGCAGGCCAGTTCGCGCGAGTGCCGCATCCAGGCGGCGAATCCGGGCAAGGCCCTCGACTTCAGGGTCTGGACCGTTCCGCTTGATCATCAAGGCGAGCGCTATGCGCTTCTGGCCGCTATCGATACCGGCCACGAGAAGCGGCGTCAAGCGCTCGAACGCATCTTCTTTCATGACACGTTGGGCATGCTCGGCACCGTGCGCGGGATTGCCGAACTCCTGCCCAAGGCGGATTCGAAGGAATTTCCCGGATATTGCAGGGATATCATCCTTTCGATCGATCAGCTCATCGAAGGAATCTCATCGCAGTGGGAATTGTCCTCCGCCGAAAAGGGCGAACTTGTCGTCAGGCTCTCGAGTTGCCCGATCCGCCGCCTGCTCGAGTCCCTGGCGGCGGCGTACCGCGCGCACGAGGCCGCCGGAGGCAAGAGCATCGTCATCGACTCCGACACCGTCCAGGATGCCGTCATAACGGACAAAGTCATCTTGACGCGCGTGCTCGGCAACATGATCAAGAACGCGCTCGAGGCGGAGGTTCCTGGCTCGGAGATCGTCGTCGGCGGCGATCGCGCGGAAGACGGGCGCTTCGTCTTGTGGGTCCGCAACCCGGCGGTGATGCCCAGAGATGTCCAATTACAAGTCTTCCAGCGCTCGTTCTCGACGAAGGATCCCAACCGCGGCTTGGGCACCTACAGCATGCGCCTGCTGACGGAACGCTATCTGGGAGGAACCGTCTCCTTCACCTCGGAGGAGGGCTCGGGAACGGAGTTCCGCGTCCGCCTACCGTCCGTACTTCGGCCGGGGTCCGGCGCGCGCGCGGTGTAAGGCTTTCTCGGTCGAGAGAAGCGCCGCCGTCGACAGTCGTCGCGCGGTCGTTTAAGGGACGTATCTCTTCCATCTCTCGAGCATCGACTCATCGGACACTCGAAACCAGTCGGCGAGCGCCAGATCGCCGACCTGAGGGGCGGTCCAAGGCAGAAATGCCCTGACCGGGCCGGCGCCGCGCCGCGCCGCGCTTTCGAGCACGCCGGCCTTGTAGAAGACGTGTCCGTAACCGGCGATGACGAGCACGACGCGGCCCGAGGCGGTGAGGGCCGTGGCTTTTTCACCCATCGTCTCGTTCCAGACGGCCATGGACTGGAGGCGGTTCTTGAGCTGGTCCGGGGTCAGCTCGCCGTGGCCGGAGACGCTTTCCTCGACGTAGGCGCGATAGCGGGCGTCGTCGCTTTCCCGGATCAAAAAGGGAAGCCGCGCGCGGTCGGACGGCGACAGGGAGGAGAGGCCGCCCTTGGACACGGCTTTGACAAGGTCTATCGGGGCGTTGATGCCGTATGCGGGCACCTTCGCCGCTTTCGCGGCGTCGAAAATCGGCTTATACAGAGAGAAATTATGGCTCCAGCGGGCATTCCACCAGGCGGCGAAATCCTTCTCCGACATCGCGCCGGACATGAAGGTGTCCAGCACCGCCTGATCCTCGAAGCCGACCATCTCAAAGGCCACCGCCAGACGCGGCGTGAGCGCGGCCAGGGCGGTGAGAACCTCGGCCTGGATTTTATGGTGTTCCTCGTTGTCGTGAGCCTCTCCCACGGCGACGATGCGCGCTGACGCGAGGTCGGCCAGCGCCTCGTTCCAGGTCCGCCTCGCGCCGCGCGCGTCGAAGACGGCGTTCGCCGTGCGCTTCGGGTTGCGGCCTTGAACGGCCACGGCGACTCCCTGGGGCGTCTTGATGGTCGACTCAGGCATCAAGTCGGCCGCCATCCGAGCGGGCAAAGCGAGAGGCGCCATCGCGCTTTCAACGGAGGAAGCGGCATTGCCGACATGGACGACTTGGGCCCGGGAGGAGGCTCCGGCGGCGAGGAACAGGACGGCGAGGGATGTTGTTTTCACGCCTGCATTGTAGCCGGTGCGCCTCCCGACGGATAGGGACCAAAGGCCTAGGAGCCGCGGGAGGGTGGGCCCAACAAAACGGAGCTCGAACTCAGTTACTTCAGCCTGCCGACGGCCGGGCGACTGTCTGGGGTCTTGGCTGCCGGTTTCGCCTGTAGAAATATAATCCGTTTCGTTCATACTTTATTACGCATTCATAAATAACATTCCTCCTCTTTTCCGTCCATCCTTATATCGTCCTCGTCCGGGACATACATGCCACGATCCATCTGGTTGCTGTCGCTGTTGGCGCTTTCAACGGCTCCCGGCCTGCGCGCGGAGCCGCGCCTCAGCGGCGGCGCCGTCGCCGTGGCGCGAAACTCCGTCGCCCGGGGCGGCGGACTCTCAGCGGGCGGCGGGCTGATCCTCGATTCGAGCATCGCGGAGAACGCGGTCTCAACCGCCTCCGGCGCGGGTTTCGTGACCTCGCCGGGACTGATGTCCATCATCGCCCAGCCGGGCAGCGTGACCGGGATCGCGGCCGTATCCAAGGACACGGGAACGCTCACGCTCTCATGGGTCGCGCCGGGACTCGACGGCTTCGAGGGAGATGTTGCCTCCGGCTTCTGGCGCATCGACTCCTCGTCCGACCCCTTGCACGTCTTCGACCCCACGGTCTTCACCACGGAATTCGCCACGGCCGTGACGCCGGGAGCGACCCAGTCCTACACGCTGACCGGGCTCCTGGCGAACACGACCTACTACTCGCGCGTCTATCTCGCCGACGCGCGCAAGGTCGCTTCCGAGACTTCCGCGCCGAGCGCCGAGTCGAGCCTCGCGCGCGTGCCCGCGGCGCCCGTTTTCAGCGGGGTATTCGCTACGAGCGTCACGATCTCGTGGACTTTGCCCGCGGGCGGCGCCGAGGGCTTCCGCCTCGACGCTTCCTCGACGAGCTTCCTCGGCGGCGTGATCGTCTCGTCGCGGACGCCGAGCGGCGCGGTCGTGACGCTGACCGTGGCGGGCCTTCAGCCGGCCACGACCTATTTCTTCAATCTCGGCAGCCTCAATTGGCAGAGTGACCTGGACTTCAGCACCGTGATGACCACGCGCACGATCCCGGGCGGGGTGACTCCGATCCTTGATCTCGCGCTGACGGCGGACAACGGCGCGCGCCGCGTGACTTTGACTTGGAGCAACCCCGCATTCGACGACCCGGCTGGCGTCACGATCCTCGTCAGCACGAACCCGATCTCATCAGCGCTCGTCGACGGCGTGCCTTACCCGCTCGGCACGACGCTGGCCGACGGCGCGGTGGTCAAGTCGAGCGCGGCCGCATCCGTCTACATCGAGACCTCTCTGACGCTGGACGTGACCGGCTACTTCTCGCTTTACAGCCGCAACACTTCGAACGTCTACTCGGTCGCCGTCTCGACCTCCCTGGTCCTCGACCTGCCGCCGATGGCCCCGGCCGGCCTCAGCGGCGCGCTGAGCTCAGGCGGGACCTCGTTCCTGCTGAATTGGGCCGCGATCGCCTCGAACCTCGACGGGTCCGGCTTCTCTCAGCCCTCGTCGCCCTCGGCCTGGGAACTCAATCGTTACGACGTCTACCGCGCGACCGGTATCGCGAGCGCGAACTGGGTTTGGATCGGCTCGGCGCCGGTGTCGGCCGGTCATTTCTCCGCCGACGTGCCCGTGCCCGGCGGCGTCTTTTACTACCGCGTCGTCTCGCGCGACGCCTTTCTATCCGACCTCGCGGATTCCGCGATGGCGATCGACACCAGCGGGAACCTGTGGGCCGTCCATCCCGACCGAATCACGCGGCTTGAGATACCCGCGTCCATGGCCGGTATCGTCCTGGCCGGAGGCAACTCCTACGGCCGGCCGCTGCTGGTGCGCGCTTCGGACCGGCCGCAGGACCTGGCCGGCCGCGTCGTGAAGTCGGCGCTGTTTTCGCCCGTCGTCGCGCCGGCCAACTCGCCCGTGCTCCTGCCGACGGCGGGGGCGGGCTACGCCGTCACGCTGCATTACGAGACGGCGGGGGGGCTGATCGTCCCCGGCTCCGCGGGCGCCGCGGCGGCCAACGACCCCGGGAACCTTTCGGCTTATTACGTCGACGGCCCGAACGCGGCGCAGATCTTCGGCCGCGTCGACGCCGCCGCCCAGGAGGTATCGGTCCAGTCCGGCCTCATCGGCAATTACCAGGTTCGGACCGTCCTGCGCAATCAGGCCTTCAACTTCGACGTCTCCGGCGTCTCCAACCGCGCGCTCACGCCCAACGGCGACGGCTTGAACGACACCGTCGTCTTCACGTTCGACAATCCGAAGGACTCCGGAGTCAGCGGCCGGGTCTACGACGTGCGGGGCCGTTTTGTCAGCGGCATGGCGCCGGGCCCCGTCGCCGGCGCGAGCCTGATGTGGGACGGCAAGGCGGGCGGGGGCGTCGTCCCGCGCGGCGTCTACATCTATCAGATCCAAGCCGAGGGCAGGACGTTCAACGGCACGGTCATGGTGATCCGATGAGGATATCGCTCTGCGCCGCGGCGCTTCTAGTACTCGCCGCGGCTTCCGCGCGTGCGGCCTTCGAGGACCTCGGCGCGGGGGCGCGCGCGCCGGGCATGGGCGGCGCCTTCGTGGCGACCTCCGACGACGTCTACGCGATCTACTACAACCCCGCGGGACTCGGCCTCCTGGAGCGGCCTCAGCTCGGGACCTCGTACACGGCGCTTTTCCCGGGCCTCAAGGACGCTTCGAACCTCAGCGCGTCGTTCCTCGGCTACGCGCAGCCTCTCGCCGAGGGGAAAAACGGGACGCTGGCGACCGCCTGGAACGCGCTGGCGCTCAACAGCCTCTACCGCGAAGACTCGCTGTATCTCGGCTACGGCCGACGCTGGCTCGACTTCGAGGATCGCGGCGAACTTTACGCCGGCGCGAATCTCAAGTACCTGCGCAGCGCCTTCGGCTCCTTCCCCGAGACCGCGAGCGCCGTGCCGACGGGGGGCCTCGTCGGCGGCGGGCGGAGCGACCCCGTGCTGAGCGGCTCGCGCAGCCAGTCGGCGCTCGACTCCGACGCCGGCCTGCTCTACCGTCTGGGCAAGAACTACTCGGCAGGCATTGCCGTGACGCACGTAAATTCGCCCAACGTCGCCTTCGCCGGAGGCGCCTCCGACCGGTTGCCGCCCGCCATCAAGACGGGCTTGGGCTACCGCAGTCTCGTCTCGAACCTCGCCGTCGAGTATGGCACGCAAAAGGCGCCGGCCGGCGTGCAGGATCATGCCTTCACGGCGGCGGCCGAACGATGGTTCCCGAAATTATTCCTCGGCGATGTCGGCTTGCGCGGGGGCTTGAGCGTCGGCACGCGCGAGTACAAGCAGCTGAGCGCGGGTTTGTCGTACCGCACGCGCCGAATGAGCGCCGACTACGCGCTGACGCTCCCGGTCGGCGGCGTCGCCGCGGCGATCTCCAGCCACCGCGTGGCGCTGACCTTCCGATTCGGGCGCGCGACCGAGGACGAGGAAACGCTTGAAATGGTCCTCGAGGCGATGAAGCAGGTCAAGGCGGGCGAGCGCGTCGTTTTGCCCGGCCGCGACGGCCCCGCCTCAGGCGCCTCGCGTCTGGCGTTCAATGAGG
>JAQTNG010000237.1 GCA_028714015.1 Elusimicrobiota bacterium
CTCGACGCGCGACGCTTTATCGCGCCGCGCGTTCTCCGAGCTCAAGACGGCGCTCACCGACTCCCCCGCGCGCCTCGCGAAACTGTGGCCCGCGTTGACGCCGCTCGAGCGCGCCGCCTGCTGGCTCCTTCTGCCGCCGGTCGCCGTCGCGGCCGCGGCCAAAGCGCTGCCCCCCGCCGCGCGCTGGGAGGCGTACCAGGTCTCGTCGATCGAATGCGCGGCTCCGCTGCTCGAGGACGCGCCGCTCGGCGCTCGGGAATATTTTCGCGCGCCGACGCGCCGGGAAGCCGCCCTGCTCCGGGCGGGTATTCTCAAATGATCGTCAACGCCGGCGGCGTCGTCCTCTCCCGGCGGGCGTTCGGCGAATACGACCGCCTGTGCGCCGTGTTCACCGAGCACCTCGGCAAGATTCCGACGCGCTTCGTCGGCGTCAACCGCGCCAAGGGCAAGCTGAAGGCTCTCAGCGAGCCCGGCGTCTGGGGAGAATACCGCCTCCACCTTTCCTCGCGCTCCGAATTCGCCAAGGCCGTCGGCGGCCGCCTGATCGGCAGCTTCCCGGGCTGGCGCGCGGACCTCGGCCGGACCTTCGACGCGCTCGCCTGCCTCGAGATGCTGGATAAATTGACGCCCGACCACCAGCCGAGCCCGGAGAAGTACCGCCTGATTTGCGCCGTCCTTTCCGCTCTGGACGCGAGCCCGAGCGGCTGGCTGGTCCCCGCTTTCGGCCTGCGCCTGGCGGAGATGTTCGGCATCGGCCTGCGCGAGCGCGCGCCCGCGCCGTGCCGCGCCGTGTGGACCGCGCTTCACGACACGGAGCTGGCGGCCCTCGCCTTGCTGCCGTTCGACCGGGCGGCCGCCGAGTCCGCGCTGCGACTGCTCGACGAGCACCTCGCCGCGCACGCCGGCCGCCGCCTGCGCGCCTTCGAATTTCGCGACGCTTGGACCAAGATCGACCCCCAGGGAGTGCCCGCGTGATGACCTTTCAAGAGATCGTCCTCGAACTGCAGGATTTCTGGTCGAAGCAGGGCTGCGCCATCGTCCAGCCCTACGACCTCGAGAAGGGCGCGGGGACCTTCAACCCCGCCACCTTCTTCGGCGCGCTGACCGCGGCCCCCGCCCGCTTCGCCTACATCGAGCCGTGCCGCCGCCCCGCCGACGGCCGCTACGGCGAGAACCCCAATCGCCTCGGCAAGTACTATCAGTTCCAGGTGATCATGAAGCCCGTTCCGACGGGGATCACCGACACCTACCAGAAGTCCCTCAAGGCGATCGGCCTCGACCCGAAGAAGCACGACCTGCGCTGGATCGAGGACGACTGGGAGTCTCCGACGCTCGGCGCCTCGGGCGTCGGCTGGGAAGTCTGGCTCGACGGCATGGAGATCACGCAGTTCACCTATTTCCAGCAGATGGGCTCGATGCCGCTGTCGCCGGTCTCCGTCGAGCTGACCTACGGGCTCGAGCGCATCGCGATGTACCTGCAGAACAAGAATTCCGT
This sequence comes from Elusimicrobiota bacterium, assembly GCA_028714015.1. GTDB lineage: Bacteria > Elusimicrobiota > Elusimicrobia > UBA1565 > UBA9628 > GWA2-66-18. Next base: position 1,496 of record JAQTNG010000237.1, read on the forward strand.
CTACGACCTCGACTACGGCGGCGGTCTGACCTACGGCGACCTGCACAAGCCTCAGGAGCGCGAGCTGTCCCGCTACAGCTTCGAGACCGCCGACGTCGCCCTGCTGTCGCGCCACTTCAACGAGTGGGAGGCCGAAGGCGGCCGCCTCGCGGGCCTCGGCGATCCGATACCGGCCTACGACTGCGTGGTGCGCGCCTCGCACCTGTTCAACACGCTCGAGGCCCGGGGCGCGATTTCCGTGACCGAGCGCGCGCATTACATCGGCAGAATCAGAAACCTCGCGAGAAAAGTAATGGAACTTTACATCGAGAAGCACACGCCGAAGGAACCCGCGGAATCCAAGTAACATGGCCAAAAAAACCAAGCTGAACGATTTCCTCCTCGACATCCACACCGAGCCGTTCCCGGCGCGCTTCGTCCCCCCCGCGCTCGATCAGCTCGCGATCAACGCCGCGAAATGGCTGAACGGCCGCATCGAGCACGGCGACGTCGCCGTCTCCGGCACCTTGCGCCACCTCATCTTGACCGTCAAAGGCGTCGCCGCCAAGGGTCTCGACAAGACCGAGCGCTTCAAGGGCCCCAAGGTCGGCGCGCCCGCGCCCGCGCTGGAAGGCTTCGCGCGCAAATACGGCATCGAGCCCGCGGCGCTCATCCCCGAGGGCGGAGTCCTCTACGCCGAGGTCCACTCCAAGGGCGAGCCCGCCTCCGTCCTGCTCCAGGCGATGATCCCCGAGCTCATGAAGTCCCTTCAGTTCCCCAAGTTCATGACGTGGGAGGAGACCGGCTTCAAGTTCGGCCGTCCCCTGCGCGCGATCACCGCTTTGCTCGGCGACAAGGTCGTCGCCGTCACGGTCGCGGGCGTCAAGTCCGGCCGCGCCGTGCACGGCCATCCCGTCCTGGCCAAGGCGCCCGCGATCTTGAAGGATCCGGCCAAGCACGCGGCGCTCCTGCGCCAGGGGCTCGTCATCGCCGATCCGGCCGAGCGCCGCGAATACCTGCTCAAGGCCCTCGCTCAGGCGACGAAGCCGACCGGCGGCGTCGCCGAGCCCGACGAGGAGCTCATCGCCGAGACCGTGTTCATGGTCGAGCATCCCGTCCCCGTCCTCGGCAAGCTGCGCGACGCGCACATGGTCCTGCCCGCGGAGCTTCTCAAGCTCGTGATGAAGAAGCAGCTCAAGTTCTTCCCCGTCGTGACGAAGAACGGCCTCCTCCATCCCTATTTCGTCGGCGTGCGCGACGGCCTGTCCTCCGGCAACGAGCTCGTGCGCGAGGGCTATCAGCGCGTGCTCGAGGCTAGATTCAACGACGCCGCCTTCTTCGTGGGGCGCGACACCGCGACCACCCTGGAGAGCAAGCTGCCCCTCCTCGAGCGGGTCACCTATCAGAAGGCGCTCGGCTCCATGTCTCAGAAAGCCGCGCGCGTGTCGGCGCTCGCGGCCTGGATCGGCGAGCGGCTGCGCTCGACCGCTCCCGTCGACGAGCAGGCGATCTCCCGCGCGGCCAAGCTCGCCTACGCCGACCTCGTCACCGACGTCGTCAAGGAGTTCCCCGAGCTGCAAGGGCACATGGGCGGCGTGTACGCGCGCAAGGATGGGGAAAATGAGAAGGTAGCGCTCGCGATCGAGCAGTTCTATTATCCGATCGCCGCGAAGTCCCCCGCGCCGGCGACCGCCGAAGGGGCCGTCGTGTCGCTGGCGGGCAAGCTCGACAGCCTCGCGGGCTGCTTCGCCGCGGGCATGATCCCGACCGGCTCGGCGGACCCGTACGCCCTGCGCCGTCAGGCGCTCGGGCTCATCCGCATCGTGCTCGAGAAGCATCTTCCCCTCGACCTCGAGGAGGCGATCGCGTACGCGCTCTCTCTGCAGCCGGTCGCGGCGCCCGATCCCGCGAAGCTCGCCGCCCAGCTCTGCGATTTCGTCTGGGGCCGCGCGCAGTCCCTGTTCGAAGATCTCAAGTATGCCGTCGACGAGGTGCGCTCCGTGCGCGCCGGCGCGCTGAAGAATTTCCCGAACGCCTTCCTCCGTCTCGCGGCGCTCCGCGCGGTGCGCCGTGATCCGGCCTTCGACCCGCTCGCGGCCGCGTTCAAGCGCGCCTCGAACATACTCAAGCAGGCGAAGATCGAGGACGGTCTGACGCCCGACCGCGCGCTGCTGCGCGACCAGGCCGATTTCGACCTCTACGACGCGCTCGTCGCCGCCGAAGGCGCGGCCAACGACCGCATCGTGCGCGGCGACTTCGAGGGCGGCCTCAAGACCCTCGTGTCGGTCAAGCCGCACCTCGACGAGTTCTTCGACAAGGTCATGGTGATGGTCGAGGACGAGGGTCTCAAGAAGCAGCGCCTGGCGCTGTTGAGCAAGCTCGTGCGCGCCTTCCGCCGCGTCGCCGACCTCTCCGAGATCCAGGCCTCCGGGGCGTGATGCGCGGGCTCGCTCTCGCCTCCGCGGCGCTCGCCGCCGCGTGCGGCACCGTTCCCGCGGAGATGCGGGTGATGGTCGAGCCGCCGGCGTACGCCGTGACGATGTCCTCGACGCTCGGCCTCGGCCTGACTCCGGTCTCCGAGCCGCCGCCCGGCATGAAGGTTCGCTATCGCTGGACCGCGGACGGCGGGTACTTCCGGATCCAGTCCGAGGCGACGAACGAGATCGTCGATCTCGGCCGCGAGACCGTGACCGGCGGCGGGAAGCTGTTCTGGTCCTATAAACCGGACGAGCAAAAGGCCCTCGAGGATCGTCCGGTCGCGATCACGGTCGTGACTGAGAACGCGAAAAACGGCGAGGCTCTCGCGTGGACCGACATGGCTCTGGTTTGGGACGGCCAGTTCTTCCGTCCCAAGCACTAGGCCGGCTCAGCCGATCAGGACGCTCGTCATCGCCATCGCGTTCTCGACTCTCTCGTTGAAGAAGGACGGCTTCTCCCCCTTTCGCCGCAGCGCGAGTATGTAGAGCAGGGGCAGGTAATGCTCGGGCGTGGGAATCGCGAGCTCGGCGTCGGGCCCGAGCGCGTCGTGCTCCGCGAGCGTGGAAAAATCCCCGGCCTTGATCAGCGCCTTGACCTTCGCGTCGAAGCGCGCGGCCCATTCGTAGGGCTCGCGGCGGCGCGGGTCGTAGAAGCTCAGGTTGTGGACGATGTTCCCGCTGCCGAGCACGAGCACGCCTTCGTCGCGCAGGGGGCTGAGCCGCTTCGCGAGCTCGAAATGCTCGGGTCCGGAGCGCGTCATGTCGAGGCCGAGCTGAGCGACGGGTATGCCCGCGTCGGGATACATCGCGGCGAGCACGCTCCATGCGCCGTGGTCGAGGCCGCGCTCCGGGTCGAGCGCCACGGGCTCCGGCCCGAGCAGTTCGACGACGCGCTTCGCGAGAGCGGGGCTTCCCGTCGCGGGGTAGATCATTTCATGAAGCTCGCGCGGAAATCCGCGGAAGTCGTGGATGGTCTCGGGCTTTTCCGAGGCGGCGACCGCGACGCCCTCGGTCTCCCAATGGGCGGAGACGCACAGGATCGCCTTCGGGCGCGGAAGCCGCGCGCCGAGAGCGGCCCACTCGCGGCGGACCTCCGAGTCCTCGATCGCGTTCATCGGGGAGCCGTGGCCGGCGAATACGGCGGGGAGGAGGCTCATGCCGTATTAACTCAAATTCCGGGGCGGGCTTTCCGGCGGTCCGCCATGGGGTTTGCCCGGAACGCCCGCGGAAAACTCCTCGTTCTACGCCGTTCTCTTTCGGCCGGTGATTCTCCTGTCCGCGATCGCTCCCGCCAGAAAGCCGAGCAGAGTCCAGGTGAGGACGGCCGAGAGGGCATGCCCGACGAAGTTCCCGAAGAATATGCCGCCGAATGAAAGCAGGAGCATTACGGGGCTGAGCAAAACGAGCAGGGGCATGGCCGAGTAGCTCGCGAACTGCGTGAAGGGGCCTTGGTCGCCGGGATGGACGTTAAGCAAGCAGCCGCCCAAAATGACCCCTATGAGAAAGCCTCCGAGGGCAAGCCTTCGGCGCCACATATCGTGAAGTGTAATGCGCGACGGGCCGGCCTGCCATGACCGAGGGCATAATTCGCGGAATTATCCGGATTACGAGCGCAGGGGCTGAGCCGCGGCGCCTAGGGGCTAGAGCCCGGCGCGGACGCGCCAGCCGGCCTTCGCGATGGGCATGCGCCGCCCCACGCCGAAGGCCTTCGAGGAGATCTTGATCGACGGCGGGGCCTGGCGGCGCTTGAACTCGCTCCAGTCCATGCGGTCGAGCAAGGTCTCCGCGACGGCGCGGTCTCCGACGGCGCGGGCCACGCGGCCCGGCTCGAGGCGGGACTGCACCCAGGCCTCGAGCGCGTCGTCCACCTGGTCGTACGGCGGCAGATCGTCCTGATCCTTCTGGCCGGGTTTAAGCTCCGCCGACGGCGCCTTCGAGATCGAATTCCTCGGGATCAGCTCCCGGTCGGAGTTGAGCCAGCCCGCGAGCTCATAGACGAGGCGCTTGGGCGCGTCGGCCAAGGGCGCCAGCGCCCCGCACATGTCGCCGTAGAGGGTGCAGTAGCCGACCGCGAGCTCGGACTTGTTTCCCGTCGTGAGCACGAAGCCGCGGTGGGCCTTGTTGGCGAGGCCCATCAGGATTACGCCGCGCGCGCGCGCCTGCAGATTCTGCTCGGCCAGGTCGGGAGTCCCTTTTCCCCATTTCTCGCCGAGGGTCGAAACAAGCGCGCCGTAGACGCCGGCGATGGGCGCGCTTATCAGCTCGATGCCGAGGTTCTTGGCGAGCGCTTTCGCGTCGTCGAGGCTGCC
>JAQTNG010000238.1 GCA_028714015.1 Elusimicrobiota bacterium
GAACGCCTTCATCGCGGTCAACCGCTCGCTCGAGGCGGCGCTCAAGTTCGCGTTCCCCGGGGCGAAGGTCGCGCGCGTGGCGCAGGGCATCGAGGGCCCGGCCCAGGCGGCGGAGCTTCCGGCCGGCCCCGTCGCCGGCATGGTCGCGCGCTTCGACAAGGTCAAAGGCCACGAGATCTTCATCGACGCGATCGCCCGCCTGAAGACCAAGGTCCCCGGACTGCGCGCCCGCTGCGCCGGCGAGGGCCGTCTCCTCGAGCGCCTGCGCTGGCAGCTCAAGCCCGCCGGGCTCGAGGGCGTCGTCGAGTTCCCGGGCCGCGCCGCCGATAAATGGGCGTTCATGGCCGCGTGCCGCGTCGGCGTGGTCCCCTCGCTCGGCTCGGAAGCCGTCTCGAGATCCGCGCTCGAATGGATGGCCTCGGGCCGCCCGGTGATCGCCTCGAGCGTCGGCGGCCTGCCCGACCTCGTCGAGGACGGGGTCACCGGCCTGCTCGTGCCTCCCGGGGACTCGGCCGCGCTCGCCGAAGCCCTCGCCTCGCTCCTCCTCGACCCGGAAAAGGCCGAGGCGCTCGGCCGCGCCGGACGGGAGCGCTGGGAGCGGGAGTTCGGCTTGGATGTTTTTTACGAAGAGACCCAACGGATTTACGATGAAGCCGCGGCCCATCTACCATCTTGACGGCGAGCCGGGCTTCCGGGGCGGGGAGCGCCAGCTCCTCTACCTCGCGGCGGCCCTGCGCGCCCGCGGGCGGCGCGGCGTCGTCTGCGCGCGCGCGGGCGGAGAGCTCGAGGCCGAGGCCCGCAAGCAGGGCTTCGAGACGGACGCCCTGCCCTTCTTCGGCGAATGGGATCCGGTCTCCGCGGCCAGGCTCGCCTGGCGCGCGCGCTCGGAGGGCGCGATCCTTCATGCCCATACCGGCCACGCCGCGGGGATCGCCGCCTTGGCGTCGTGGGCCGGCGTGCCCGTCGTCGCGCACCGCCGCGTGGATTTTCCGGTGAGCGGCCTCAGCGCGCGCCTCAAGTACGCGGCGGCGTCGAGGATCGTCTGCGTGTCGAAGGCCATCTCCGGGATCATGAAGGCGGCCGGCGCGCCGGAAGGCCGCCTCGCCGTGATCCCCGACGGCCTGCCCGTGACCGCGGAGGAGAGCAAGTGGGCCGCGGTCGATCCGGGCCGCTTCGCGCCCCCCTCGCCCGAGGAGCGCGCCGCCCTCCGAAAGGCCCTGGCCTCGGAGTTCAACATTCCGCAGGACGCGGTTTTCATCGGGAACCTCGCCGCGCTCGTGCCGCACAAGGACCACGACACCTTGATCGCCGCGGCCGTCATCGTCCTGCTTCAGCGCCCGAACGTGAAGTTCCTCATCGCCGGGCGCGGCCCCGAGGAGGAAAGCCTTCTCATGAGCATCCGCCGCATGGGCCTGCTGGGCAAGGTTCTTTTGCTCGGGCATCGCCCGGATCCGATCCCGCTGCTCAAGTCCCTCGACATCTACGTCCAGTCATCGTGGGGCGAGGGCATGGGCTCGGTCCTGATCGAGGCCGCCGCGTGCGGCGTGCCGATCGCCGCCACGACCGCGGGCGGCATACCCGAGGTGGTGGAGAACGGCGAGACGGGGCTGCTGGTCGCCCCGCGCAATCCCGAGGCGATGGCGGCGAACCTGATCCGCCTGATCGACGACAAATCGTTGCGGGAGAACCTGGCGGCCGAAGGCCGCAAAAGAGTGAGCCGCTTCGGCCTGACGCGGATGGCCAACGACATGGAGAAGATATATGACTCCCTCTCTTAGCGCCGTCTTGATCGCCAAAAACGAAGAGCGGGATCTCCCCGGGTGTTTGGAGTCGTTGAAAGGGCTGGTCAAGGAGATCATCGTGGTCGTGTCCGACGACACGACCGATACGACCGAGGAAATCGCGAAGCGATATGGGGCCAGAACGAGCCGCCGGGCATTCGACGACTACGCGAAAATGCGCCAAGCCAGTTTAAATGTCGCCGAAGGCGACTGGTGTTTGTGGATCGATCCCGACGAAAGGGTGACCGAAGATTTGGCCCGCGAAATAAAAGAGGCTCTCTGCGCGAATCCTCAATTCGTTGCCGTCGACATCCCGTTTTCCGTCCGTTTTTTGGGTCGAACGATGCGCTGGGGCGGTCTCGGCCGCGAGTCCCACATCCGTTTATTCCGTCGAACCAAAGCGAAGTTCGTCGGCGGCGCCCTCCATGAGAGCCTCGAGATCGACGGCCCCGTGGCGGCGTTCAAGGGCAAGATCGTGCATGAACCCTACCGCGACATCCCCGACTACCTCTCGAAATTGGACCGGTACACGACGCTGGCGGCCCAAAAGCGCTTCGAGGCCGGCAAGCGCTTCCACTTCTTCCAGCATCTGATCCTGCCCTGGGAATTCTTCGCGCGCGCGTTCCTCAAGCTCGGTTTCCTCGACGGCTATCAGGGGCTGGTCTGGGCCGGCTTGTCGTCTTTCCACAGCTGGCTCAAATATGTGAAACTGGGTCGGATGCACGGAGAGAAATCCCAATGATCGTCCTTCTCGCGGCGCTCGGCGTCGTCGCGGCGGCCTTGAGCGCCCGTTGGAACTGGTGGCGCCCCGCCGTCTCGGGCGGCATGCCCGTTTTGATGTATCACAAGATCGGCGACTACCCCCCCGGATCCGAGCTCAAGAAGCTCTGGGTGACGACCGCCGACTTCCGCAAGCAGCTGCAGTACCTGAAGGACCACGGCTACACCGCCGTCGATTTTCGCGACTGGCGCGACGCCGAGAAAGGCGTGCGTCCCCTGGCCGAGAAGCCCGTCATGATCACGTTCGACGACGGGTACATGAACAACTACGACCTCGCCTTCCCCTTGCTGAAGGAATTCGGCATGAAGGGCTGCATCTTCCTCGTGTACGAGACGATGGAGAAGCACAACGCCTGGCACGACCCGGAAACCGAGCCCTGGCTCAAGATGCTCACATGGGCGCAGATCAAGGAGATGCAGGAGTCCGGCCTGGTCGAATTCGGCTCCCACACGATGCGTCACCGCAATCTTTCCGAGATTCCCCTCGATGAAGTTCGCTGGGAGCTCACGGAGAGCAAGGTCCGCCTCGAGGAGAAGCTCGGCCGCGAGATTCTCGGCTTCGCCTATCCGTACGGCTCCGGCGCGTACAAGCCCGACGTGCGGCGGGCCGCGCTCGACGCGGGCTACCGCTTCGACTTCTCCATCAAGCAGGGGATCTCGGCGCTCCCCTGGGCCCGGGAGAAGGAAGCGGTCAGGCGCCTCCTGGTCCGCGGCGACGACAACATGTTCGACTTTCACCTGAACGTGACCCGGGGCAAAGCCAGGTTCTGATGGACATCGCCGCCCCCCGGTCGATCCTCGTCGTGCAATTGCGCCGCCTCGGCGACGTGATCCTGACGACGCCCGCCCTGGAAGCCCTGAAGAAGAAGTATCCGGACGCGAAGCTCGACTTCCTGGTCGAGGCCCCGGGCGCCGAGGCCGTGGCCGGCCATCCCGCGATCGACGAGGTGCTCGTGTACGACGCCGCGGGACCCTTGGACGCGCTGCGCTGGGCGCTCAAGATCCGCGCCCGCCGCTACGACTGGGTCGTCGACTTTCTGGCCAACCCGCGCACCGCCCTGCTGACGGCGCTGTCGGGGGCCAAGGTGAAGGCCGGCCCCGCGCACGTCGCGCGCCGGTGGGCGTACAACGTCAGGATGGTCCAGTCCCCCCAGGCCTGCTACGCGGCGCTCGAGAAGGTGCGCTGGCTCGCGGCCCTCGGGATTTCTCCGGACGATGCGCCGCAATTGCCCCGGCTATATTTAGCGGCCCGCCCGCAGTCCCTTCATAACGTCGTCGGGCTCGTGCCTCCCTCGCGCAAGGAGACCCGGCGCTGGCCCGCGCCGTCCTACGCGCGCCTCGGCCGCCTGCTGCGCGACAAGCACGGCTGCACGCTCAAGGTGTTCTGGGGCCCGGGCGAGAAGGATCTGGCCGACGAGGTCGTGCGCGGCATCGGCGAGGGCGCCCGCGCTATCGACGAGACGCGCTCGATTTCGGACCTCGCCCGCGAGCTCGCGGCGTGCCGCGTGGTGGTGGGCAACTGCGCCGGCCCGAAGCACCTGGCGCTCGCGCTGGGCGTGCCGACCGTGACGATCCACGGCTCCTCGGACCCGGTGGCCTGGACGCCCGTGCATCCCGATCACCGCTTCGTGCGCCTCGAGGAGCTGCACTGCATCGGCTGCCGCTCCAACGACTGCCCCTACAATCTCGAGTGCATGCGCCAATTGCCGGCGGAGCGGGTTCTGCCCGCCGTCGAGCAGCTTCTCGCCCGGACGGAGGTGCGCTCGTGACCTGGTCGAAGCGCCGCGAGAGGCTGAGACGCTCGGCCGGCGGGCGCGCGCTGCTCGGCGCGGCCTCCCTGGCGTACGGGGCCGGCGTTCTCGCTCGCCGCGGGATGTACGCCGCCGGCGTGCTGCCGCGCAGGCGCCTCAAGGCGAAGGTCGTCTGCATCGGGAACCTGACCGTCGGCGGCACCGGCAAGACGCCCGCCGTGCTGCTCGCGGCGGAGACCTTGCGCAAGCGCGGCCATGAAGTCGCGATCCTGTCCCGCGGGTACGGCCGCCGGGCCCTCAAGTCCGAGGTCAGCGTTCTTCTCGACGGCCGCCACGTGGACTGGCGCGAGTGCGGCGACGAGCCGTGGATGATTCACCAGGCGCTCAACGGCCAGGGCATACCCGTGCTCGTTTGCCCCGACCGAGCCAAGGCCGGGGAGCTCGCCGTCGAGATGTACGGCAGCCGCCTGCTGATTCTCGACGACGGCTTCCAGCACCTGCGCCTGCACCGCGACCTCGACATCGTGCTCGTCAACGCGCGCGACCCTTTCGGCGGACGGCGCCTGCTCCCGCTGGGAGACCTGCGGGAGCCGCTCTCCGCGCTGCGGCGCGCGGGGATGGTCGTCATCACCCACGCCGACCGGGTGACGGGCGTCGAGCTCGCGCGCCTGCGCGCGGACATCGAAGCGCTCCATCCCGGCGTGCCGGTCGTCGAGTCCGCGCACAAGGCCGATCACCTGCTCAACGTCAAGACCGAGGCCAAACTCCCCCTCTCGCACCTGAAGGGCAAGCCGGCCGTGGCGCTTTCGGGCATCGGCGATCCGCTCTCGTTCGAAACCCAGCTCGAGGCCCTCGGGGTCACGGTCGCGCAGTCGTGGCGCTACCCCGATCATCATCCCTACACGAGCCGCGAGCTCAAGTCCATCGAGGACCTGCGCGGCGGCCTGCCGCTCGTCACGACCCACAAGGATTTCGTGCGCCTGCCCGAGGACTGGCGCGAGAGCCTGGGCGGCGAGGTGTTCGTGCTCGGGATCAAGCTCGAGCTTCTCAAGGGCCGCAATGCCTGGATCGACATGCTCGACGAGCTGGCGGGAGGCAAGCGCAAATGAAGCCCCGGACGGCCCTGCTTCTGGCGCTTTCCTCGGCCCTGGCCGCCTGCGCGGTGAATCGCCGTCCGACCGATCCCGCGCCGACGGCGTCCGTGCCGACGGCGGCCGCGCCGATCCTCGTCGACCAAAGCACGGTTCCGATCAGCCTCGCGATAGCGGCCCCGGCCGAGCCGTACGCCCAGGAAGCGCCGCTTCCCTTCGCCGTCGAAAACAAGCCGACGACCGTCCCGGAGCCGGCGCCCGTCGCGCCGGCGGCCGCCCCGGCCGCGGCCTCGCCGTCGAAGGCGCCCGCCGTCCGCGCCCCTCTCCCGAAGCCGCGCCTGTGGGGCCGCGTCGAGATCACCACGGCGATCATCTCCCCCGCGCAGCTGATCGGGCCCGAGGTTCCGTACTCGCCCGAGTACCGGCAGCTCCCCGTTTTTCCGGAGAAGCTGATCTTCGACATGTCCTGGGGCCTGCTGTCGGTCGGGGAGGCCACGCTGGGCGTCGACAAGATCGTGATGTTCAACGGCCGCCCCGCCTATCACCTGGTCAGCGAGGCGCGCTCGAATTCGTTCTGCGACACCTTCTACGTGGTTCGAGACCTCAATGAATCGTGGCTCGATGCCCGAACCTTGACCTCCCTCGGCTACTCGAAAAAGGTTCGCGAAGGCCGCTTCTTCCGCGACGAGTGGGTGCTCTACGACCGCGACGCCGGGATCTTCGTCAACCGGCGCGTAAGCAAGGACGGCAGCTTCACCGTGCGCACCGCGACGATCCCGGCGCAGGTGCAGGACATCCTCTCCAGCATCTTCTACAC
>JAQTNG010000239.1 GCA_028714015.1 Elusimicrobiota bacterium
CGGCCGGCCGCCGAGAAACGACATCGCGATCTCGTCGCGCAGATTCGATTCCTCGCCGTGCTCGATGAGCCAGCCGAGAAATTCACCGTAGAATTCCACGAGCGCCGCCGTGCCCTTCTCGTCGAGCGCGGACGGAAGGAGCCGCACCGACTCGAACCCCCACTTATCGAACCACTGCGCCCAGGCGCGAGGCCCGCCCGCCCCGGGGCGCAGCCGGGCGCGGGCGCGCTGCGCGCGGAAAGGCGGGGCCTTCTCCATGTCGGGCTCGCCGTCGAGCTCGAGCGTCACGCTGCGAGCGACGCCATGGGAGCGAAGGTAATCCGCCTGGTCCGGGGACATCGCCCCCCCGCGCGCGATCAGGAACACCGGCCGCCGCGACCACTCGCCCCTGCGGCGCGCGTACTGCACGATGAACCAGATCACGGGCCAGCATCGGGAGGCGTCCCCGAACACGAGCTCGAGCGTGAGCTGCGGGCCGGGGCAGCGGAAGACGAAGTCCACCGCGCGCCGGGCCGTATCGAGATCCATGGCGCCGGCGGCGCCGTCGAGCAGGAGGACGTGGGACGCCGGGCCTTTCCAGGAGAGCAGGCTCCGCTCGAACTGACGGCGGGCCGCGGCGTCGAAATCGAAGGCCTCCGCCAGGAAGCCGCGCGGCTGCAGGACCGGCCACAGCGGATCCGAAGGCTTGAGGCCCGCGAGGAAGCGTCCGTATTCCGGACGGGTCAGCAGGGCCCAGCGTCCGTGCTCGTCGGTGATCAGCACGCGCCGGCCGAGGAGCCGGTATTGGTGCGGCGCGGCCGCGCCCGCGCGCGCCTTCGGCGGCTTATCGAAGGCGGTGAGCTTGTTCACTTCATTCCCCGCGCCTGAGAGAGCAGCTCTTCGACGTCCCGCGCGCGGTCGGCCTTGACCGTCGGCTCCAGCTCCTCGAGGGGGTCGGCGGGCACCGCGGGGAAGCCTTTCGCGAACAGCGGAGAGAGGACGGCCTGCGTCAGCGGGGCGTTGGACTTGATCACGCGCTGGCGGTACTCATGGTTCAGCGCCTCGTTGAGGAATTCGCCGCCGAGCGCCATCATGTCCGCCGGAGGCAGCGGCGCGGCGGGAGCGATCTCGACGGAAAAAGCCGTCTTGGTCTCGCCGACGAAGACCTGCGCGCGGGTGCCGAGCGCCAGCGCGCCCGCGGCGAGGCTTTCGGCGCCGTACAGCGGCTTGCCGAGCTTGAAGACCACCGCGCCCTTCGCGATTTTCATCGCTCCTTCCGGGATTCTTCCCAAGGCCGGGTGATGCCGAGCGGATCTTTGGGTCCGTGATCCGCCTCGGCCTCGGCGAGCAGCGCGGCGATCTCCGCCTTCTGCTCCGGCGTGAGCGTCGCCTGCGGCGCCTGGGTGCGGCCGCCGGCCGCCTCCGCGAGTTCCAGCGCCCGGCGCAGGGTTTCGGCGCGCAGGCCGAGGCCGTCGCGCGTCAGGGACCAGCGCAGGACCTGGTTGGCGTACTCCCGGCGGAACGCCGCGGCCAGAGCCGCGGGCGAGGCGTTCTTCTTCGGCCACAGCTCGACGGAGCCGGACTTCCCCTTCCGGGCGACGAGGACGTAGGCGTCCTCGGTCATCAGATAGGCCGCGCCCAGAAGAGCGTTCTCGTCGACGGAGGCCAGGAGGATCTTCAAGGCTGCAGTTCGCGCTCTTCGGCGGCGGCGATCGGATGATAGGGATTGTCGCTGAGGGACACGGGCCGGCGCTCCGTGATCGCGGCGATGTCGGGCGCGCCCATGTGCTTGATGTAGCTGCGGTGGACGCCGACGCACTGGGCCTTGTACGCGCACTTCGTCCGGCACCCTTCCTGGTAGGCGACCTTGAACCCCGCGAGAGTGTTCCAGACGAACGGCCACAGGCGGGTCGGCACCGTGCACAGCGAGAAGTGGTAGAGGCGCGCGTCCTTGAAGCGCTTGAGCTTCTCGAAGTTGCGGTCGAGGTGCGAGGAGCACTCGGACTGCGTGAACTTCAGCTGCCCTTTGTACTGCTCGGCGAAGCCCTCGATCTCCTCGAATAGGAAGACGACGCGGTCCACCCACGGGAACTCCGCGAGCAGGAAGTCGAGGAGGCCGTCGAGGTAGCGCGCCTGCACCTTCGTCATGATGATCCGGATCTCGACCAGCTGACCGGGACGCCGATGTTTTTCAAGATGACGCAGTCCCAAGGTCGTCTGCTCGAAGCTCTTCGGCGTGCGCGAGATGCTCTCGTGCGCCGCCGCCGTCGGGCCGAACATCGGGACCGCGATCTCGAAGGGCATCTGGCCGATGCCGCAGGTCCGCCGCGCGAAATCCTCGTAGGCGAACATGCGGCCGTTGCTGAGCAGGCGGATGAGGTTCTGCGGGAACTCGGTCCGGATGTGCGCGAGTATTTTAAGGAAATCCGGGTGGTTCGTCGGCTCGCCGCCGGTCAGGTTGAAGTAGTCGCGCTCCTCGTCGAACTTCACGAAGGTGCGCAGGCCCGACTTGTAGTCGGCCAGCTTCTTCTTTAATTCCTCGAACCCGTACTTCTCCGTGGTGTGCCGGAAGCCGTCCACGGGGTTCGAGCAGAACACGCAGGCGATGTTGCACTGCGGCCAGATCGGGAAGTCGGGCATCTCAGCGGGCCGCCTTGACCGCCGCCGCGACGGGGTGCAGCTCGTCGTCGCCGACGCGCTTGAGGTACTCGTTCCAGACGCCCTCGCAGCGGTCGAAGAGCCCGCAGCCGGCGCATTTCGCGGGCTTGCTGCGCCCCGCGACCGCGCGCCCCGCGCCGACGTCGTCGTTCTTGAAGTCCGGGGCCCAGTGGCGCGTGCGGAAGGTCGCGACCTCGCGGATCTCGGAAATCTGCTCGAGGTGGTCGGGGAAATGGCACAGCGGCACGTAGCGCGCGACGAAGTCCTTCGTGCCCCCCGCGCGGCCGATGTCGAGCGCTTCTCTCATAAACGGAGCTGCTTCGGAGATGCGCGGCACCAGGCCGTTGAAGTTGGTGTAGGCGCCGCCGTAGGTCGGATCGACGAAGATGTACTCGACATGGTGTATTCTTTGCCGTAAAAAAAGACGCGCGATATCCGGCAGGTGCTTCATGTTCTGCCTGATGACCGTGCAGTTCCCGAATATCCTCTCCAATCCCTCCTTCCTGACGTTCTCGATTCCCTTCAGGAGATCGTCGAACGAGCCCTCCGCGTATGTCAGCTCGTCGTGCAATTTGGCGTTGTGCCCATGGATCGAGAAGACGAGGTCGGTCACGCCCGCCGCGACCGTCTCCTTCGCGAACTCCGGATACGCGAGCATGCGCCCGTTGGTCACGACCACGATGTCCTTGAAGCCGAGCCTCTTGGCGGCGCGGACCAGCGGAATAAAATCGCGCCGGATCGTCGTCTCCCCGCCGATCATCTCGAGGTACTCGACCCCTTCGGCCTTGGCCGCGACCATCTCCTCAACGATCTGCCGCGTGGACTTGTCGGGGAGGTCTCTTTTATTAAGATCGATGCAGAAGTGGCAGTGGCTGTTGCACGAGAAGCCAGTGAACAGCACGAGCTTCTGCGTCCGGCCGCCCTGAGGCGGCGTCCAGTCGCTCATGAGCGGAGCTCCCCCTTCAGCGACCACAGGTACTTGCCCTTGACGAACTCGCGCGCGACGACGCCCATCTTGATCAGGGTCTCCGCGGCGTTGATGACCGCGTTCTCGTCCTTGCAGTCCTTGCACAGCGGCAGGGACTCGGCGACGGCGAGGAACTGCTTCGTCGTGACGTTGTTCTTGAGCTTGAGGACCTCGAGCACGCACTGCTCGTTGTCGGTCAAAATACCGCCGCGGCCCTCGTGCTTTTCCATCCGCGGGCCGCGCGCGTCGTAACGCTCGGGGACCTCGAGGATCGGCTTGATCTCCTCGGTGCCGAAGTAGCGCGCGTAGCTGGCGTCCCAGCCGATGCAGCGGTCGTTGTAGACGCACTTCCGGCACTCGTCCGTCTTCATCGTGTGCGCCTGCGCCGTCTGGTCGAGGTCGCGCTTCTCCCCCATCGGGTTGACGACCATCGTGTTGAAGGCGGACCATCCCAACATCTGTTGTTCGTAACCGGGCAAAACGCAGGGCGTGAAATGGAGGAGAAGCGGCGGCTTCGGGTAGTTGATCTTGGTGAAGACCTCGTAAGCCTTCTTGATGTACGGCGCGATGTCGGTCATTTTCACGCCGATCTTCGCCCCCACCGCGGCGTTGAGCTTCATGTTCCCTTCGTAGAGAGGCGCGATGATGACGAAGTTGGAGAGCTGGAGCTTGAGCAGAAACAGCTCGTAGAATTCGACCAAGTGGCGGTAATTGAGTTCGTTCAAGACGATGTTGACGCCGATGCCGACATTGAGCTTCTTAAGGTTGTCGATGGATTTGAGATTTTTCTCGAAGGCGCCCGGAACCGCCACCAATGCGTCGTGAAGCTCGGCCGTGTGGCCGTGCAAGGAATACTTCACGAAGGTGAGCCCCGCGTCACGCAGCGTCTTCGCGTACTCGTAATCCGCGATGCGTATCCCGTTCGTCTGGATGCGCACGTAGCCGTAGCCGATTTTCTTGGCCAGCGCGATCAGCTTCGGCAGCTCGGGGCGGATCGTCGGCTCGCCGCCGGTAAATCCCAGGCGGCGGTAGCCGTTCTTGTAGGCCATGTACATGAACTCGACCGCCTTCTCGAACGGAAGGTCGTTGGGCTCCTTGCGCCATTCGAAGTCCTGGGAGCAGAACAGGCACTTGGCCGAGCAGTTATAGTTGAGGAGGATGTCGAAGCACTTCGTGCCGTCGAAGCTCTCGCGGTCGATCCGCTCGAGCTTGGGCAGCTCCGTCGTGATCCGGGGAGCGTCAGCCACCGCAGGCCTCCTGGGCGTACGCGCGCGCCGCGTCGAGGAAAAGATCGACCTCGCCGGCGGTGTTGTAGGCGCCGAGCGAGGCGCGCGCCGTCGCGTCGACGCCGAGGCGCCGGTGCTGGAGGTGCGCGCAGTGCTCGCCGACGCGGATCGCGATGAAGCGGCCGGGAAGCTCGTGATTCAGGAAGAGGTTGAAGTCCACCGCCGAGAAATCCGGGTGCGCCGGCACGAAGGTCACCAGGCTGCCCTTCTCGAGGTCCGCCGCGCGGCCGAGCACCCGCACCGCGCCGAGCCCGGAGAGGCCCTCGGCGAGGCGGCGCGCGAGGCCGCCGACGTGCGCGCGCAGCGCGCCCGCGGGCAGGGATTCGCGGACCTTCAGCGCCTCGTGCAGGCCGATCGCCCCGCCGAAGTTCTGCACGCCCGCCTCGAAGCGGCCCGGCGCGTCGAGGTAGACGGGCTCGGGCGCGCTTTTCAGGTCCCAGGAGACCGATTTCACGGTCCCGCCGCCGAGCTTCCAGGTCCCGAGGCGGTTCAGCTCGGTCTCGTGGCCCCAGAGCGCGCCGATGCCGAACGGGCCGCCGATCTTGTGCCCGGAGAACGCGACGAAGTCCGCTCCCAGCGTCGAAACGTCCTCTCGGTGCGTGCCGAGGTACTGCGCGTCGTCCACGAAAACCCTGATCCCCTTGCGGCGCGCGAGCTTCGCGGCCTCCGCGACCGGCACGACGCCGCCCATCACGTTCGAGGCGTGCGTGATCGCGAGCAGGGCGGTCTTCTCGTCGAGGAGGTCCGCGAGCCGGTCGAGATCGAGCAGGCCGTTCTCCGTCGGGCAGATGGACAGCTCGATGTCGCCCCGGCGGGCGGCCTCGATGAAGGGCAGCGCGACCGCGTTATGCTCGAGGTCCGTGATGACGACCTTGCGGCGCGAGGGCTCGTACGGGAAGGCGTTGCAGACGATGTTCGCCGCCTCGGTCGTGCCCGAGGTGAAGACGATCTCGTTCGGCGACTCCGCGCGCAGGAACGAGGAAACCGCGCGGCGCGCCTCCTGGAACCAGGTCTCGACCTGCTGGCTCAGGAGGTGCGTCGAGCGCTTGCCGCCGCAGCCGCCCCAGTTCGCGTAGAAGTCGGCGAGGCGCTCGGCGACCCGCGCGGGCTTGAGCGCGGTGCACGCGCTGTCGAGATAAACCAGGCGCTTGCCGTTCACTTCCCGGTCGAGCGCCGGATAGAGGGCGCGCAGCGCCGTCACGTCGAGGGCGGGCGCGGCCGCCGGAGGCGCGCTCAGGGGAGGACCGCCTTGATCAGCGGCATCGGCTTGAGCTCGCCGTAGATCTCGAGATAGTCGCGG
>JAQTNG010000240.1 GCA_028714015.1 Elusimicrobiota bacterium
TGCTTTATCCGTTCTTCGGCTTGCTCCTCAGCCCGATCATCGCCGGCGCCGCCATGAGCCTGAGCTCCGTCTCGGTCATCAGCAACGCCCTGCGGCTGCGCTCCGCGAAATTATGAAAAAAATCGTCCTCGGGATATCCTTGATTTCGATGTTCGGGTGCTCTTCCGCGCCGACGGGCGCGGTCCAGGAGAATGAATACGGCGAACGCATTTCGCCGGATGAGGACGCGCTCAATAAGGAAATAGGCGATTTGAGCGTGGCGACCCTTAAAAAGGAAGGGGGCGCGGCCAAGGGTCTGATGACCCGCGATGTCCATGCCAAGGCGCACGGCTGCGTTCGCGGGACATTCACGATCAACGCGGACGTTCCCGCGGAGTATCGCGCGGGCGTATTCGCCGACCCGGGCAAGGAATATGCCGCCTGGATACGGTTTTCAAACGGCAGCTCCAAAATCCAGGCCGACAAAAAGGGCGATGCCCGCGGCATGGCGATCAAGCTCATGGGCGTCGAGGGCGGAAAGCTGCTCGACGGCGAAACGAAAGCCGAGACCCAGGACTTTCTCCTGATCTCTCACGACGCCTTTTTCGTCAAAGACGGCAAGGACTACGCCGAATTCTTCCGGCTGATCGCGAAAGGGTCGAACCCGGCCTGGTTCTTTTTCGGCCGTCTTCCCTGGCGCTGGACGGAGTTCACCGCGGCCTCCCAGCTCATAAAAAAGGGGAAGAGCATGAAAAATCCCCTGTTCTTCCGGTACTTCAGCGCGACCCCCTACCTGCTCGGCGAGAAAAACATCGTCAAGTATTCCGTGGAGCCCTGCGCCGCGAACCCGGACCCGCTCGGCCGCTTCGGCGATTCGCCCGACTCCCTGCGCCTGAACATGGCGAAATCCCTGGATGTCCGGGAGGGGAAGGCCGCCTGCTTCCGGTTCATGGTGCAAAGGCGCTCCGATCCGGGAACGATGTCGGTGGAGGATTCCCGCATTCCCTGGGACCGGGCCCGGTCGCCGTTCACGCCCGTGGCGACCGTCACGATTCCCGTTCAGGATTTTTCGAGCGAAAAGCGGATGCGCTTTTGCGAGGATCTCTCGTTCACGCCGTGGCACAGCCTGCCCGCGCACCGGCCTTTGGGCGGCATCAACAGGACCAGGAAGGTGGTTTACGAGGCGGTGTCGGCGTTCCGCCACGAGGCCAATCACGCAAGCCGGCGCGAGCCCGGCGCCGATGCGAAACCCGAATGACGGGATCGGCGCGCGGCCGGACCCTCGGGCCGCGCCCCTTGTCGGCCGGCCCGTCTCATGGTATGCTTAGGCGATGATGCGCAAGGCCTTCGGGCTCATGCTGGCGTCGGCCCTCGCCCTCTCCTGGGTGGCGCCGCTGTGCGCCCAGCCCGCGGCGCCGAGCCACGCCTGCTGCTCGGGCGGCCAGTCGCCGGCGCCCGATCATGGCCGCCTGCCGCCCTGCTGCCGCGTGACCGAGGGCGTGCCCGCGGCCGACGCCGCGGCGGTTTCGGCGCCCGCGCCGGTGCTCCTGTCTTCCGTCGC
Organism: Elusimicrobiota bacterium; assembly: GCA_028714015.1. GTDB lineage: Bacteria > Elusimicrobiota > Elusimicrobia > UBA1565 > UBA9628 > GWA2-66-18. The sequence continues at coordinate 1,541 of JAQTNG010000240.1, forward strand.
CGCCGCCGTGGAGACGCCCGTCGTTCTCTGGGCGGGCCCGCCGCGATCCGTGCCCGCCGCGCCGCAGGCGCCGCCCGGAACGCACTCCGGGCTGTCGCCGCCTTCCTCCGGACTATAAGGTCCGCCGCTCGCCCGCGTCCTAGGGCGAAGCCGTCCGACGCCGTTTCCGGAGGAACCGTGTTTCAACCCATCGCATCCGTCCTGCTGTCGCTGTTGGCCGTCTCGGCGCGCGCCCAGGCGCCCGTCGCCGTCTCCTCGGGGTCCCTCAGCCTCATCGAGGCCCTGGACGCGGCCCGCCGCGGCAACCCGGAGATACGGGTCGCCTTGAAACGCTGGGAGGCGGCGCGCAAGAGGGTCTCCTCCGAGGCCACCCCCGACAAGCCCCGCCTCGACATCGAGCGGATGTACGCGCCTTCCGGGAAGACTCCTCTCAACGGGGCGGACGAGAAGGCCGTCTCCATAACGCAGGAGTTCCCGTTTCCCACCACGCTCTACCTGCGCGGAAGCCGCGCCTCGAAGGCGGCCGAGGTCTCCGAGCAGGTTTATCGCGCGAAGGTCCGCGAGGTCCTGGCCCAGACGCGAACCTCCTACGCGATGCTGTACCTGTCCATCAAGAGCCGCGGCCTCCTCGATGAGAACATCGACCTGATGCGCCGCTTCGCCAAGGTCGCGGAATCCAAGTTCGCGGCGGGGGCCGCCGCGGAGTCGGACGCCCTGAAGGCTCAGGTCGAGCTGACGAAGATGCTGAACATGGGCGTGGTCGTCGACGAGGAGCGGGAGCTCGCGAGCGCCATGCTCAACGCCTCGATGGGGCGCCCGGCGGACGAGCCGCTCGGGACTCCCCGGGACCTCAAGCCGGGCCGCCTCGAGAAAGCCCGAGAGGAGCTCGAAGCCGTGGCGTTCGCGCGCCGGCCGGAGCTGCGCCAGGCGGTGCTCGCCGCCGAGCTCTCCCGGACCTCCCTGTCCCTGGCGAAGTCCGAGTTCCTCCCCGACATCATGCTGACCTACCGCAGCCGCAAAGATCCGATGCGCGGCCGCACCAGCGACGCCGTCCTGGGCCTGTCCGTGCCCCTGTGGTTCTGGAAGCCGGCGGCCATGGTCGCCGAGGCCTCGGCGGAGAAGGAGATGGCGGAGGCCGAGCTCGAGACGGAGCGTCTTGCGACCGCCGCCGACCTCAGGACGGCCTTCGTGCGGGCTCAGACCGCCCAGCGGCTGGCCGAGAGCTACCGGACGAGCCTCCTGCCCCAGGCCGAGTCGGCCCTGACGGTGGCGGAGTCGGGCTACAAGGCGGGCTGGACCACCTTCCTGGACCTTCTCGACGCCCAACGGTCCCTGTTGAACTTCAAGCTCGAGTACTACCAATACCTGGCCGAATACGAGCGGCGAGCCGCGGAACTTGAACGCGTGATCGGCGAGGAGCTGTGAATCTTATGAATAAAAAAATCGTTTTGATCGCGGGACTCGTCGTCTTGGGAGGGGCCGTGACCGGGGCGCTTCTTTATCGGCGCGGCCATTCGGCGAAGGAAGCGCGGCAGGCGGCGAAATACCAATGCCCGATGCATCCGAGCTATGTCTCCGACCGGCCCGGAGACTGTCCTATTTGCGGCATGAAGCTGGTTCCCATGGAACCCGCGGACGCGCCGTCGAGCTCCACGACGACGACGACGGGAAAACACATCTGCGTCCTGCACAAGTGCACGATGGCCAACTGCAAGATGGAGCTGCCTCTCGCTCCGGGGGAAACGGTGACCTGCCCCATCTGCGGCACGCACACCGCGCCCGCCGCCGGCGCGGCCGGCAAGATCCTCTACTATCGCAATCCCATGAATCCCGAGGCGAGTTCGCCCGTGCCCATGAAGGACTCGATGGGCATGGATTATGTGCCGGTCTACGCGGAAGACGTCTCCGCGCCCGCCGTCCCGGGCCAGGCGTCGACGGTCATCTCCGAGCAGAAAAGGCGGCTCATCGGAATGAAGACCGAGGCCGTCATGCATCGCGAGCTTAAGTTCACCGTGCGGGCTTCCGGAAGCGTGGCCTACGATCCCGAGCTCTACAACGCGATAGCGGAGCATCATTCCGCCATGGTCGCGCGCGACAAGGTTAAGGACAGCCCCTGGCCCGACGTCCATGAGAGATCCGAGGCCTTGCTGCGCGCCTCGACTCTGCGCCTGCGTCAGCTCGGGCTCACCGAAGCCCAGATCGCGGCCTTCACCGGCATGGAGGCCGCGCCGACGAACCTTCTCCTCGGCGGGACGGGCGGCTTTGTGTGGGTCTACGCGCAGATCTATGAGTATGAAATCTCCGAAGTCCGTCCCGGCCTGCAGGCCGAGATCACCACGCCCGCCTATCCCGGGCGGACCTTCCACGGGACGGTCAAGGCCGTCGATCCGAACCTGTCTCCCGAAACCCGGTCGCTGCGGGTGCGCATCGAGGTGCCCAACCCCGGAGGCCTGCTCAAGCTCGAGATGTTCGTCAACGCCGCCATCAAGGCGGACTTCGGCGTGAAGCTCGCGCTGCCCGAAGCCGCGCTTCTCGACAGCGGGGAGCGCAAGCTCGTCTTCGTCGACCTCGGCGAGGGCCGCATCGAGCCGCGCGAGGTCCGCGTCGGGCGCAAAGCCGACGGCTACTATGAGCTGCTCTCGGGCGTGCGCGAGGGCGAGAAGGTGGTGACGACCGCGAACTTCCTCATCGACTCCGAATCGCGCCTGAAGGCCGCCATCCCGGGCAAGAGGTGATCCCGTGGTCGAAAAACTGATCGCCTGGTCGGCCCGCAACAAGTTCATCGTCATCGCTCTGGTCGGCGTCGCCCTCGGCGGCGCCGTCTACTGCATGAAGAACTCCCGCCTGGACGCCATCCCGGACCTCTCGGACACGCAGGTGATCATCTACTCTAGATGGGACCGCTCCCCGGACGTCCTCGAGGACCAGGTCACCTATCCCATCGTCACCGCGCTGCTGGGCGCGCCCGGCGTCAAGGCCGTCCGCGGCTTCTCCGACTTCGGGTACTCCTATGTCTACGTCATCTTCCAGGACGGGACCGACGTCTACTGGGCCCGCAGCCGCACGCTGGAATACCTGAGCAAGATCCTCCCCGCGCTCCCGGAGGGGGTGCGCACGGAAATGGGCCCGGACGCGACGGGCGTGGGCTGGGTGTATCAGTACGCCCTCGTCGACAAGAGCGGGCGCCACAGCCTCGCCGACCTGCGCGGCTACCAGGATTGGTACCTCCGCTATCAGCTCCAGTCGGTCCCCGGCGTGGCCGAGGTGGCCTCCATCGGCGGCTTCCAAAAGCAATATCAGGTCAACATCGACCCCAACGCCCTCGTGGCCTACAAGATTCCCTTGATGAAGGTCGTGTCGGCGATCCGCGACGGCAACAACGAGGTCGGCGGCCGCGTGATGGAGTTCTCGGGCAAGGAGTACATGGTCCGGGGGCGGGGCTACATCAAGTCCATCGCGGACATCGAGAACATCGTGGTCGGGCGCGACGCGCGCGGGACGCCGATCCTCGTGCGCAGCCTCGCCCACGTGGCCCTCGGCCCGGACATGCGCCGCGGCATCGCCGACCTGGACGGCGAGGGCGACACGGTCGGCGGCGTGATCGTGATGCGCTACGGGGAGAACGCCCTGAACGTCATCGAGAACGTCAAGAAGAAGCTCGAGGAGGTCAAAGGCTCGCTGCCTCCGGGCGTCGAGGTCGTGACCACCTACGACCGCTCCAGCCTCATCGAACGGGCCATCCATACCTTGAAGGAAGAGCTGCTCCTCGAGCTCGTGATCGTCAGCCTGGTCATCCTCGTGTTCCTCTGGCACATCCCGACGGCCATCATCCCGATCGTCACGATCCCGGTCGCGGTCGTCCTCACCTTCATCCCGATGTACTTCATGGGGCTGACGGCGAACATCATGTCGATCTCCGGCATCGCCATCTCCATCGGCATACTCGTCGACGGCGCCATCGTGGAGGTGGAGAACGCGTATAAAAAACTCCAGCTGTGGATAGAGGGGGGGCGCAAGGGCGACTTCCACGAGGTCCGCCTGAAGGCCATGCAGGAAGTCGGGCCGGCCGTCTTCTTCTCGCTTCTCGTCATCGCCGTCGCCTTCATGCCCATCTTCACGCTCATGGATCAGGAGGGGCGGCTGTTCAAGCCCCTGGCCTACACCAAGAACCTGGCCATGCTCATCGCGGCAATACTCGCCGTCACGTTCGATCCGGCCGTTCGGATGATGTTTTCGCGCATGGACGATTTCACCTTCAAGCCCAAGTGGCTGGCGAGCGCCGCGAGCACGGCCCTGGTGGGCCGCTATTATCCCGAGGAGAAGCACCCGGTCAGCAAGGTGCTTTTTCGGTTTTACGAGCCGGCCTGCCGGTTCGTGCTGGAGCATCCCTACAAGACCATCACGACGGCGGTCTTGCTCGTGCTCTCGACCCTGCCGGTTTATCTCCACCTCGGCTCGGAGTTCATGCCTCCGCTCAACGAGGGCACCATCCTCTACATGCCGACGACCCTGCCGGGCATCTCCGTCACCGAGGCGCAGAGCCTCCTGCAGACCCAGGACCCGCTGCTCAAGTCCTTCCCGGAAGTCGAGCG